>JABTUF010000006.1:300000-451591 GCA_015075645.1 Burkholderiales bacterium
CCGACGCCCAGGAGGCCGAGTGAAGCGCGCGCGCGCGGTCGCCGCCTGGGGTCTCGCGGTCCTCGCGACGGCTGCACTCGCGGTATCGTCCGCCGCGCCGCCCGCGCCCGCCCGCGAAGCGTTCCGTGCGCGCCTCGCGGCGCAGGCTCCGTTGCTCGCGCTGGCGCGCGCGGGCGATCGCCTCGTCGCGGTCGGCGATTTCGGCGTCGTCCTGCTCTCCGACGACCAGGGCCGCACGTGGCGCCAGGCGGCCTCGGTCGCGGCGCGCGAGATGCTCACCTCGGTCACGTTCGTCGATCCGGCGCGCGGCTTCGCCGTCGGCCACGGCGGCACGATCATCGCCACCACCGATGGGGGCGAGCACTGGACGCGCATCCACGAAGCCGGCGCCGACAACGTGCTGCTGTCGGTGTGGTTCGGCAACGCGAGAACCGGGGTCGCGGTCGGCGCATTCGGTTTCGCGATCGCCACCGCGGACGGCGGTGCGACATGGACACCGCTCACGCCGGGCGATGGCGACGATCGCGACCGCCACCTGAACGCGATCTTCGCCGGTCCCGCTGACACGCTCTTCGTCGCGGCGGAAGCGGGCACGGTGTTCCGCTCCCCCGACGGCGGGCGGTCATGGACCGTGCTGCGCCTGCCCTACGACGGCTCGTTCTGGGGCGGCATGACGCTCGCCGACGGCACCGTGCTGGTCTGGGGCATGCGCGGACACGTGTACCGATCGGCCGACCGCGGCGCGAGTTGGACCGAGGTGCCGACCGGCGCCACGCAGTCGTTCGCCGGCGGCACGCTCATCGCCGACGGCGCGATCGTGCTCGTCGGCCTCGGCGGCGCGGTCGCAACGAGCCGCGACGGCGGACGCACGTTTCGCACCGAACTCCGCAAGGAGCGGCAGACCTACTCGGCCGTCGCCCCGGGAGCACCCGGCCAGCTCGCGATCGCCGGGCTGTCCGGCGTCTCGTCGCTGCCGATGGCCGCGCCCTGATCCCAAGCCCATCGTCTTCCCCACCTCGCCACGGAGGCCCGCATGGACATGACCACACGCAATCTCGTCAGCGAAGCGGCCCGGAACTTTCTCGCCGCCCCGAAGAACATGCTGATCGGTGCCGACTGGGTCGACGCGGCCGACGGCGGCCGCCTCGAAGTGCGCAATCCCGCGACCGGCGAGGTGTTCGCCCATGTGCCCGCGGGCAAGGCGGCCGACGTCGACCGCGCGGTGCGCGCCGCGCGCGCCGCGTTCGAGGACGGACCCTGGCCCGCGATGAGTCCGGCGCAGCGCGAGCGGCTCATCCTCGCGCTCGCGGACAAGGTCGAAGCGAACGCCCAGGCGCTCGCCGAAGTCGAGGCGCTCGACAACGGCAAGTCGGTCGGGCTCGCGCGCCACGTCGACATGGCGATGGCGGTCGACTACCTGCGCTACATGGCGGGCTGGGCGACCAAGATCGAGGGCGCGACGCACGACGTGTCGGTGCCGTTCATCCCGCAGGCGAAGTTCTTCGCGTGGACGCGCCGCGAGGCGGTCGGCGTCGTCGGCGCGATCATCCCGTGGAACTTCCCGCTCTTGATGGCCGCGTGGAAGATCGGGCCGGCGCTCGCCGCCGGCTGCACGGTGGTGCTGAAGCCCGCCGAGGAGACGCCGCTCACCGCGCTGTGGCTCGCGCAGCTCGCGCTCGACGCCGGCATCCCGCCGGGTGTCGTGAACGTCGTCACGGGACTGGGCGAGACCGCCGGCGCGGCGCTCGCGTCGCACCCGGGCATCGACAAGATCGCGTTCACCGGCTCGACCTCGGTCGGCAAGCTCGTGCAGCGCGCGGCGGTCGACAACATGACGCGCGTGTCGCTCGAACTCGGCGGCAAGTCGCCGGTGATCGTGCTCGACGACGCGGACCCGGCGACCGCCGCGGCCGGCGCCGCACAGGCGATCTTCTTCAACCAGGGCCAGGTCTGCACGGCCGGGTCGCGGCTCTACGTGCAGAAGAAGAACTTCGACAAGGTCGTCGGCGAACTCGCGGGCATCGCGGGCGCGATGAAGCTCGGCCCCGGCCTCGACCCGGCGAGCCAGTTGGGCCCGCTCGTCTCCGAAGTCCAGCGCGACCGCGTGTGCGGCTACATCGCGAGCGGCGTGAGCCAGGGCGCGAAGGTCGCTGCCGGCGGCGGCCGCTCCGGCGACAAGGGCTACTTCGTGCAGCCGACCGTGCTCGTCGACGCGCGCCAGGACATGCGCGTCGTGCAGGAGGAGATCTTCGGCCCGGTCGTCGTCGCGCTGCCCTACGACTCGATCGACGACGCGGTCCGCCTCGCGAACGACACGCCCTACGGGCTCGGCGCGTCGATCTGGTCGAACGACCTCTCGCGCGTGCACCGGATGATCCCGCGCATCAAGGCGGGCACCGTGTGGGTGAACTGCCACAGCATGCTCGACCCGAGCCTGCCGTTCGGCGGATTCAAGCAATCCGGGTTCGGCCGTGAGATGGGCCGCGCCGCGATCGACCTCTTCACCGAGGTCAAGTCCGTGATGATGGCGGTGTGAGCCGCGACTCGAAGCGGAGGACGACGATGCGACACGAATGGATGGCGATCCTCGCGTTCGCCGCCGCGCTCGCGACCGCGACCGGCGGCGCGAGCGCGACGGCGTTCGGACCGGACACGCTGGTGCGCGCGAAGTGCGGCACCTGCCACGCGAGCGCGCCGGATGGGCGGATTCCCAGGGTCGAGGACGTGCGCACGACGCCGGAGGAGTGGACGGTCATCGTCGACCGGATGCGCCGGCTGCACGGCATGAGCCTGAAGGCGGGGGAAATGGACCGCCTGCTGAAGGAACTCGCCGCGACGCAACTCCTGTCGCCCTCCGAGCAGGCGCAGGTCGCCTACCTGTCGCTGTGGCACAACGCGCAGGTGCAGGAGATCCCGTCGGGACCGCAGGAGGAGAAGGTGTACACGACCTGCGTGCGCTGCCATTCGGCGGGGAAGATCCATTCGTACCGGATGACGCGGGAGGCCTGGGCGAAACTGCGCGACTTCCACCTGTACGCATCGCCCACGGTGGTCCTGACGATGCGCGAGATGCGGTGGATTCCCGAGGCCGACGCCGCGCTCGCCTACTTCGCGCAGAAGCAGCCCTACGGCGGCGCGCGACCCGCCGCGGCGGTGGCGCTCGCGGGCCGCTGGGCGGTGTTCGGCACCGCGCCCGGCCGCGGCACCTACCGGGGCGAAGCGCGGATCGCGGACAAGGGCGACGCGGAACTCTCGATCTCGGGGAGCGTCACCTACAGCGACGGGATGACCGAGTCGTTCGCCGGCGACGGCACGCTCTACGGCGGCTATGCGCTCCGCACGCGCACGTCGACCAACGGCTTCGAAACGCGCGGGGCATTCATCGCGTCCTCCGACGAGATCACCGGCGAGTGGCACCTGCCCGCGCCGGACTTCCGGACCTCGCAGTCGCACTGGGTTCGCATCGGCGACACCCCGAAGGTCGCGCGGATCGTCCCCGGCTACCTCGTCGCCGGCGAACGCACGAAGCTGTCGATCGAGGGCGTCGCGCTGCCGGACGCGAGGGCCTCCGACCTCGTCTTCACGGGAGGCGCGGTCAAGGTGCTCGCGCTGAAGAAGACGGGCCCCGGCACGCTGGAGGCCACCGTGGAGACCGGCGCGACGAAACTCGCAGAAGCGCGGGTGACGCTCGCCGGCGTCGATGCGGGCAGCATCACGCTCGCGCCGCGCATCGACCACATCGCGATCACGCCGTCGACCGGGCGTGCGCGCATGTCGGGCGGGACGCACTATCCCGCCGAAGGCGTCCAGTTCGAGGCGATCGCCTACGCGAAGTCCGGCAGCGGCAAGGGCGCCGCGCCGGTGGCACTGGGGCCGGTGCCCGCCGTGTTCCGTCTCGCCGAACTGAAGACCCGTCCGGGCGACGACGACCTGACCTGGCTCGGGACGATCAGCCCGAACGGCACCTACCTGCCCACGGTCGACTACGCGCCCAACCCGAAGCGCACCTACAAGGGCGAGAACAGCGGGCTCGTCAAGGTGCTGGCGCGCTACACGCGCGGCGGCACGACCTACGACGCCGCGGCCGAACTCGTCGTTACCGTCCCCGACTACATCGCGAGGCTGCGATGAGCCAGGCCTACGCGTTCGCGGACCACCGCATCTTCGTCTCCGACGACGGCGACGGCGGCGCGCTCGTCTTCGGCGCGGACCAGGCGAGCCTCTTCGCCATCGACCGCGCGACGCGCGAGGCGATCGAGCGCTGGCGCGACCGTGCGCCGATCGTGCTCGAGGAGGTGCCCGCCGACGACCGCGACGTGCTCGACGCGCTCGCCGACGCGCAACTGCTGGTCCCCTCCGAATGGCTGCCGCGGCCGCCGCGCGCGCCGATCGATCCTGCCGCGATCCCGCTCGCCACGCTGGTGCTCGAAGCCGCGCAGACCTGCAACCTGCGCTGCACCTATTGCTACGCGGGCGGCGGCTCCTACGGCGGCGAGGCGCGCGTCATGCGTCCCGACCTCGCCGCGCGCGCCGCGCGCCACCTGGTCGAGTCGTCGGGCGCACGCGACACCGTCACGATGGTGCTGTTCGGCGGTGAGCCGCTGATGAACCTGCCCGCGCTGCGCGCCGCCGTCGCCGAGGGCGAGGCCGCGGCGCGGGAACGCGGCAAGACCTTCGTCGTCTCGATCACGACCAACGGCACGCGGTTCTCGTCCGAGGCGCTCGATTTCCTCGCCGAGCACCGGATCGGCGTCTCGGTCAGCATCGACGGGCCGCCCGACGTGCACGACGCGAACCGGCGCTACGCGGGGAAGAGCGGCGGCGGCACCTACGCCGACGTGGTCGACGGCGTGGCGCGGCTCACCGCGCGCACCGGCCGGCCGCCCGCCGCGCGCGTGACCCTCGAGCCGCGCCAGTGGTCGCGGATCCCGGAGGTGTTCGAGCACGTGCGCTCGCTCGGCTTCCTCGAAGTCGCGATCGCGCCGTCGAGCCCGGTGTCGGCGGTGCTGCTGCCCACCGCCGAGGACGAGGCGGCGCTGCTCGCGGGATTCGCGGAGCTCGCGCAGCGCTTCGTCGACGAGGCGGCGAGCGGGCGCATCCTGCCGTTCTCCAACCTGCTCGACCTCCTCGCGAAGCTTCATCAGGGCGACGTGAAGGCCGAGCCCTGCGGCGCCGGACTGGGATACGTGGCGATGGACGCGGTCGGCGAGTTCTTCCTGTGCCACCGCTTCGCCGGCAACGCGAAGTTCCGGGTCGGCAGCCTCGACGAGGGCATCGACTACGCGAAAGTGCGGGACTGCCTCGACGAACAGGCCGCGCCGCGCGCGAGCGCGTGCTCGACCTGCTGGGCGCGCAGCCTGTGCGCCGGCGGCTGCCACTACGAGAACCACCAGCGCGAATCGGTGTTCGGACTCGCGCAGGGCGGCTCCTGCGACTTCATCCGGAGCTGGATCGAACTCGGCATTCGCGTCTACGGACGACTGCGCGAGGACCCGAGCCACCCGGTCCTCGCATTCCTCGGCCGGCGCGCGGCCGGCTGATCCCCGTCGAAGGAGGCACGATGAAGAAGAAGCTCATCGAAGCGTTGAACCAGAAGGCGAAGGCGATCGAGCGGCTCGCGGACGGCGAGCGCGCCACCGGGGAGGCGCACGCGCAGCCGCGGATGCCGCAGGGCTGCACGACGATCTTCGACACCGGCTGGGAAACCAACCCGCGCCCGACCTTCCCGGTCGGCAACTGCCAGGCGTCCGCGCGCGACTTCCACGGCTGCGTCGGCGACTGCTGGTGGCCCGCGCAGGCGCCCGACGGCCTCGTCAACCACCGCGAGTTCGACGTGCAGTGCCCGAACATCGCGCGCGACTGGCGCAACCTCAAGTACGACTGATTCCCTGGACAGGAGGCCACGCATGCGCTGGAACACGTTCATCGTCGCGGCGTTCGCGGTGGCGGCGCTTTGCGCCGCGCCGCACGCGGACGCGGGCGACCGCTACTACTACCTGGGCTACGGCGTGGTCCAGGTGGTCGACGGCGCGACCGACACGATCGTCGCCGACATCCCGGTCAAGGGCGCGGCGCGCGAGGCGGACCTGAGCGCGGACCGCAGGTTCCTCTACGTGGCGAGCAACCGGCACCTCGTGCACAAGATCGATCTCGGAGCGAACCGCGTGGTGTCGACCACCGACATCAAGAGCGACGGCTGGGACCGGCTGATGTTCGGCTTCGCGCTCGCGCCCGACGGCAAGACCGCCTACGGTGCGTTCCTGTCGCGCCGCGCCGAGAAGGGCGAGGCGATCATCGGCAAGCCGGTGGTCGCCCAGTTCGACCTCGACTCCGGAAGGATCGTGCGCAGCGTCGAGGTGCCGTGGGGCGTCGCGCACCTCGTGCGCGCCAACGACGGCAGGACGATCTACGCGTTCGGGCCGGAACTCTACACGATCGACACCACCGGAGCGGACCTGCGGATCGCGGCGACGCAGCCGATCCTCGACCAGGGCAAGAACATGCTGCCGTTCTGGGACTACTCGTTCGACAACGGCGGCGTCGCCAGCATGAACTACTACACGGCCACCGCGATGGGCGTGATGCTCGTCGACCAGAAGACCGGCGCGATCGAGGACATCGTGCTCGCCGGCGATCCCGTGATGGCGTACTCGGTGGTGCTCGCCCCGGACCGCAAGCGCGCGTGGGCGGTCATGGACGACCTGGTCGAGATCGACCTCGTGAAGAAGAAGTACCTCCGCTCGGTGGAGATCGCCGAGGGCACCTCGTACGGCGTCAACATCTCGTCGGACGGCAGCAAGGTCTACGTGGCCGGAGGCGGCTCGACGCTGACGGTGTACGACGCGAAGTCGCTGAAGCCGCTCAAGGTGCTGCAGATGGCCTCCGACGGCATGGATCTCCGCCGCGTCTCGAACTGACCGCGGCGGAGGCATCGCCGCGCCGGGAGACGGGCACCCGAGCATCGGAGCGCGCATGGAATACGGCCTGCGCCTGACCGACCCGGCGGTGGTTCCGCCGGATCCGCGCGAAGCGTTCCCGCCGCAGTGGCGCGGGATGCTTCCCGACGGGCGCGCCGTCGCGCTCTATTTCGGCACGGAGTTCTGCGAGGATCGGCTGCCGGACGCCGACGCGGCGCTCCGCTGCTGCGAACTCGCGCGCGAGCACGATCTCGAGCCCACGCTCGCCACGCCGCTGGTTTCGCCGCAGGGGCTCGAGCGGATCGACCGGCTGCTCGCGGCGATCGTCGAGGGCGGCCACCACCCCGCCGTCGTGTTCAACGACTGGGGCGTGCTCGAACTCGTGCGCGCGCGCCAGCCGACGCTGCCGCTGCGCGCCGGCCGCCTCGTCAACCGGTCGCTGCGCGATCCGCGCGGCTATCGCGACGCCCCTTCCGGCGCCGCGACGCACGACGGCGCGCGTTACGCGCGCGTGCGGAGCCTCCTGCGCGACCTGGGCGTCGCCGCGCTCGAGACCGACGCGGACCTCGAAGGCGGCTTCCTCGGCGACGGCGACGGCGACGCGCGTCCCCTCGGCCGCGCACTGCACCTGCCGTTCACCTATGCCGCCTCGGGCCGCGGCTGTCCGCTCAAGGCCGCGCTCTACCCGGAAGGCGGCGGCTTCGCCAAGGCATTCGCCGATCCCTGTCCCGCGCCCTGCCACGGCAAGCCGCTGCCGGTGCATCGCCCCGACACCGCGCTGCCGCACTGGCGGGCCGGCAACACGCTGTTCTACGAACTGCCGCGCGACGCCGCGCATTCGTGGCTGTCGCGCACCGACCGCATCGTCGTGCACGAGGCGCCCGCGCCGTGAAGATCCTCGCGCCGCTGCGCTGCTCCGACGAGGTGCTCCCGCTCTCCGACGCCGGCGCCGGCGAGTTCTACTGCGGCATCGCGCCGCCGGGCTGGGACGAGGAATTCGGTTCCGCCGCGGTCCACCGCCGCAGTTCGCGCTCCGCCGGCGTGCCGGATCTCGCCGACCTGCGGCGCATCGTGGACCGCGCCGGCGGGCGTCCGGTGTTCGCGACGTTGAACGCGCCGTCGTACCCGTCGGCCGCGATCCCGCGGCTGGTCGAGTTCGGCCGCGCGCTCGTCGAGGACGAGGGTGTCGCCGCGCTCATCGTCGCCGAACTCGAACTCGTGCTCGCGTTCGCCGAAGCCGGGCTCGCGTCACGCGTCCACCTCTCGAGCCTCGCGACCTGCCGCAATCCCGGCGCCGCGGCGTTCTTCCGCGGGCTCGGCATCGCGCGCGTCATCCTGCCGCGCCACGTGACGCTCGCGGAGATCGAGGCCACCGCGATCCCCGGCCTCGAGTGGGAGGCCTTCCTGATGAACGACGGCTGCACGTTCGAGGAAGGCACCTGCTCGACGACGCACGCGTTCACGCCCTACTGCATCGACGATCGCGTCGGCGAGACGCAAAACCGTCTCGACGAGCGCTACGCGTTCTGGCGCTGGACACTCGACAACTGCGGCTCGCAGACGAGCCGCGGCTTCACGCTCGGTCCCTGCGGCCTGTGCGCGCTGCCGCGGCTCGCGGCGATCGGCATCGCGAGCCTGAAGGTGGTCGGCCGTGAGGCGCCGCTCGCCCGCAAGGTCGCCTCGGTGCGCCTCGCCGCGCACGCGCTCGAGGTCGCGGGAGGCGGAGGGTCGCGCGAGGCGATCCGCGACGCGGTCGTCGCCCTGCGCGGCGCGCCGCAACTCTGCGAGGGCGCGCACCTCTGCTACTACCCGGACGTGTGGGCCGACCGCCTGCCGGCGCAGCGCGCCCGGCCGTCGGCGGGCGGCTTCCGGCGCATCCCGATCGCGGACCGGTCATGACGGGCGAACTCGCGGGCTACGCGCGTCACCTGTCGGGGCACGGCCGCACGCTCGCCGTGCTGTTCGTGCTGGGCCTCGCCGGCGCCGCGGTGTCGCTCGCCACGCCGCTCCTCGGCATGGCGTTCGTCGACGCGGTGGCGACGCACGCGAACTACGCCGCGATCCCGTGGATCGCCGCCGCGCTCGTCGGTCTCGCGCTCGCCGACCTCGCGCTCGGCGCGCTCTCCGCCCGCGTCCACGCGGGCCTGTCGGCCGACGTGCTGAACGCGCTGCGTTCGCGCCTGTTCGCCCGCTGCGTCGACGGACCGCTCGACGAAGTCGAGGCGTTCCGCCACGGCGATCTCCTCGCGCGCTTCGGCACCGACGTGCCGCGCATCGAGGCGCTGATCGTCGGCGGGCTGCTCGGCGCGCTGCAGGGTGCGCTGTTCCTGGCGGTGGCCGCGGCCATCACCTTCCACCTGTCGCCGCCGCTCGCGCTGTGGAGCTTCGCGGGCCTCATCCTCGCGCTCGTCGCGACCCGCGCGTTCCGTCCCGCCGTCGAGCGGCGCACCCGCCGCATCCGCGACACGATGGCCGACCAGTCGCATTTCCTCTCCGAGCGGCTCGCGGCGCTGCGCGCGATCCGCCTGCACCGCACCGCGCGCGACGAGTCCGCTGCGCTCGACGCGGTGCAGGCGCGCCTCAGGCGCGAGGTGACCGGCTTCCAGTGGCTCGACTCGGCCTCCTCCGGCGTTCCGGGCCTCGCGCTCACGCTCGCGCTCGCGTGGATCTACGTGATGGGCGGACGGCTGATCGAGACCGGCGCGATCACGCTCGGCACCTTCGTCGCGTTCGTGCTCTACCAGGGTCGCCTGTTCGCGCCCGCGCAGGGACTCCTCGGCCTCGTGCGCAACCTGCAGCAGGCGCGCGCGAGCGTCGAGCGGGTGACCGAGGTGCTCGGAGGCGAGGGCGGCCCGGCGCAGGTCGACGTCGACGTGCCGGACCCGGCGTCACCGCATGCGATCGAGTTCCGCAACGTGACCTTCGCATACCGCGACAAGGCGCCGGTGCTCCGCGAGGTCGACCTCGCGATCGCGCCCGGCGAACGCGTCGCGCTCGTCGGCGCCTCCGGCGCGGGCAAGTCCACGCTCGTCCATCTCCTCTTCGGCGTGCGCGAACCCGACACCGGCAGCGTCCGGGTCGGCGGCCGACGAGCGCGCGACCTCGCAGGCGAGGGCGAGGCAGCGCTCGGCTACGCCGGCGCCGAACCGTTCCTGCTGCACGCGAGCGTCGAGGCGAACCTGCGCTACGCCGCGCCCGGCGCCACGCGCGAGGCGATCGCCCGCGCGCTCGCGATCGCCGAAGCCGAGTCGTTCGTCGCGGCACTGCCCACGGGCCTCGACACCGTCATCGGTGGTCGCGGGCTCGCGCTCTCCGACGGGCAGCGCCAGAGGCTCGGCATCGCGCGCCTCGTCCTGCAGGCGCCGAAGGTGCTCGTCCTCGACGAAGCGCTGTCCGGCCTCGACCTCGCCACCGAGCGCGCCGTGCGGCGCAATCTGCGCGCGGCTTTTCCCGACCGCACCATGCTGGCGATCTCGCATCGCCCGGTCGGGCCCGGCGACTTCGACCGGGTCCTGCTGCTCGACGGGGGACGCCTGCGCGAGGTCACGTCCGCCTGCCTGCCCGCGCTTCTCGCCGCACCCGCAGGTCCGAAGGCGTCTCGCGCGCCGGTGGCGGCCCGATGACGACGCTTCGCATCGGCATCGTCGACAGCGGGGTGAACGCCTGGCATTCGCACGTGCGCGGCGAGATCGGCGGGTGCGCGCTCGAGGTCGCGCCCGACGGCAGGATCGTCGAGCACGACGACTTCCGCGACCGCTCGGGCCACGGCACCGCCGTCGCCGGCGTCATCCGCGAGGGACTCGCCGACGCGCGTCTCTACGCGGTGCGCGTGTTCGACGACGCGCTCGCCGCCTACCCGTCGGTGGTCGCGCGCGGCATCCTGCGCGCCGCCGCCGAGGGCTGCGACTTCATCAACCTCTCCGTCGCGGTTCCGCCCGGTCCGGGCGGCGAGGCGCTCGAAGCCGCGTGCGCCGCGGCGATCGAGGCGGGCTCGGTGCTGGTCGCGTGCGCGCCGCCCGGGCGCGAAGGCTGGCTGCCGGCATCGCTGCCCGGCGTCCACGCCGCGATCGCCGACGATCGCCTGTCGCCGGGCGAGGTACGCGAGGCGGGCCCCCGCCGGCTCGCCGCCTGCGGCGCTCCCCGCGACCTCGACGCGATTCCGCGCGGCGCGAACTTCGCGGGGCACAGCTTCGCCTGCGCCCGCGCGCTCGTCCACCTCGCGCGGCGCCGCCTCGCTCGTTGAGGATGCGAATGCGGTCAGCCGGTGCGCGCGAAGTCGGGCGCTCGCCGCTCGGCGAACGCCGCGATGCCCTCGCGCGCCGCCGGCGTGCACGCGCTGCGGCCGAACGCCCGGTAGCCGACGTCGAGCGCCTCGGCGAGCGTCGGCGCGGCCGCCGCCTCCCGGATCGCGTCCTCCATCAGCGCGAGGATCGTCGGGCTCAACGCCATGCCCGCCGCGGACGTCGGGGCCACCGCCTCGAGCGGCGGGATCGCCACCGCGCCCTCGGCGATTCCTGCGCGTCCGCGAGCGAGCGCGCGCACCTCGCGTATCGCCGCGCGGATGAGGGCGTGCGGATCGTCGGCGAGCGCGGCCACGATGCCGAGGTCGAGCGCGCGCGCGGCGCCGAGCTTCTCGGCGCGGCGAAGCATCGCGTGGAAGGTCGCCGCAGCCTGCGGCCAGCGCCGGTAGGGCACGACCATCGCGCCGATGCCCGGCAGGATTCCGAGCGTGATCTCGGGAAGCTGCATCCACGCGTCGCGCATCGCGACGATGGCGTGGCAGCGCATCGCGAGCTCGAAGCCCCCGCCGAGCGCGTAGCCGTTCAGCGCCGCGACGACGGGCTTCGCGCAGGCGTCGAGGTGGACGAGGAGCCGCGAGCAGTCGCGCGCGTACTGCGCGGACGCCCCGGCGTCGCCCAGCATCGACGGGAAGCGCCCGATGTCCGCGCCCGCGCAGAACGCCCGCTCGCCGTAGCCGGTGACGACGAATCCCGCGACGGCGTCGTCATGCTCGTGGCGCGAAATGACGTCGAGCACCTCGTCGGTCATCTCGTCGTGCAGCGCGTTCTGCGCCTCCGGCCGGCGCAGCGTGATCACCTTGACGCCGTCGACGTCGTCGACCAGCACGTGCCGCGCGAACGCCTGGTAACGCGCGAGCGGGCGCTTCGGCCCGGGCATGCCCGGGCGCTCGCGCACGAAGCGGTCGAGGATGCGCCCGCACTCCCCTTCGCCCAGCGCGCGCGCGAGGTCGAGCGGCCCCTGCCGGAAGCCCAGCGCGACGCGGCATCCGAGGTCGAGGTCCGCCGCGTCGCCGATCCCGCGGTCGAGGATGTCGACGCTCTGCGAGAGAAGCACGCCCAGCAGCCGGTCGCGGATCGCCGCGGCGTTCGAGGGTTCGACCTCGACGCGCCTGCCCGGCGCGACGGTCTGCCACTCGCCGACCGAGCGGAAGATCGGCGCCGGGCGGTAGTGCTCGCCCTCCTCGTCCGCCTGCAGCGTGTTGGTCTCGACGATGATCGGATTGCCGCGCGCGAGGTTCAGCACCGCGAACGGGCCGGCGTGCACGAACTCGCCGGCGACGGTGTCGATCTCGGCGGCGGTCGCGCGGTCGAGCAGCAGCGCCGCCTCGTTGCACCAGTTGTCGAACACCCGGTCGAGCATGAAACAGGGCACGTCGGCGGTGACGAGCGGCACCTTGCCGGTCGCGCAGAACACGCGTCGCAGGTGGTCGACGAGGCCCGGACCCGCGCCCGGCCAGTCGACGACCTCGACCGCGGGGTTGCGCCACGCCGGCGCGAAGAAGTGCGTGACGGTGGCGCGCGCGGGCACGCGCATCGCCGCGAAGATGCGCACGGCCGGGAGCGAACTCGTGTTCGACGTGACGAGCGCATCGTCGGCGACGCGCGCCTCCACCGCCGCGAAGATTCGGCGCTTGAGGTCGAGGTTCTCGGTGGCGGCCTCGATCACCCAGTCGGCGCCGGAGAGCGCGTCGTAGTCGACGCTGCCGCGGATGCCGTGCAGGATCGCGTCGGCCTGCTCGCGGCTCGACTTGCCGCGCGCCACCGCCTTCTGCGCGTAGCCGTCGAGGCGCCGCAGCGCCGCGTCGATCGCCGGCTGCGCGACGTCGACGAGCGTCAGCGCGACGCGGGGCAGCGCGCTCTTGATCCAGTAGCCGATGTCCGGGCCGATCGATCCGGCGCCGATCACCGCGACGTGACGGGGCAGCGGTCGGAGCGGCGCGGCGAGCAGCGGGTTGGCGAGGCGGACGTTCAAGGAGACCTCTTCGAGGGGAACGATGACGGAAGCTCAGCGCGGGGCAGGAGGTTCGCGCGCGGAGAGCGGAGCGGCGACGATGCGCGGCAGGCTCGGCCGAAGCAGGATGGCGCCGAAGGTCGCGAGATAGAGCGCGAACGCGGTGGCCCAGGCGAGGCCGGCCGCGACGACGAGGATCGCGCCGTCCACGGCGAGCGCGCCTGTGACGCGAGCGAAGGCGGCCACCTGGACCAGCACGTGTGCCGCGACGACCCTGCCGGACAGGTCGAGCGGTCGGCCGGTGTGGCGCAGCGCGACGCGCGTCATGATCCCGATCATCGCGGAACCGAGCGCTCCGACGGTGAACGCGTGCAGCCACGCGCGCTCGGCGGGCGCGATCCCGGCGCTGCCGAGCGCGAGGAGGAGGAACGCCACGGTCATCCACGCATAGCCGGCGTGCATCGTCCACAGGAGCGGCGCGTCGAAGGTCTTCCAGCCTTGCCAGCGCACGAGGCGCACGGCGTTGAGCGCGAATGCGGCGAGCGCGACCGCCACCCTCCACGGGGGCGCCGCGCCGGCGAGGTCGACCGCCGCGACCGCGACGATCGAGCCGATCGCCGCGGTGTCGAGCGCGGGCCACGCTCGCGCCTGGTCTCCGCGACCCTTGGCCCTCAGGTGGTTGCCGGTGAACACCGGCGTGAACACGCCGCAGGCGAGCGCGTAGAGCAGCACGAGCGCGTGGACCGCAGCGCGCAGGCCGATGCCCGGCTCGCCCAGCACGAACATCGCCTCGCCCGCGGCGAACGCGGCGAACACGACGATCGCCATCAGGTAGCGGCGATCCGGATGCGGGGCGAGTTGGACGACGAGCAGGCCGGACATCGCCGCCCAGGGCGCGGCCGCGAGCGCGAGCGCGAGGGCCGGCGGCAGCAGGTCGCGCGACCAGAACGCGACGCGGCCGGCGAGCCACAGCGCGACGAGCAGCGCGAGCGGTGTGCCGCGGATCTCGCGGGTGCCCGCCCAGCCGGGCAGCGCCGTCAGCGTGATGCCGCAGGCGATGGCGCCGGCGAAGCCGTACAGCATCTCGTGGCCATGCCAGGCGCTCGACGCGTGCGCCGGACCTGCGGACGCCTGCACCGCGGTCCACGCAGCCATCAGGACGACGCCGTAGCCGGCGCCGAACACGCAGAACGGCCGGAACGGGCTCGCCCACAGGGCGGCGGTCGTGGGCGTCGTCGGAGGCATCGCGGTCGATCGATCGCGGTTCCCGCGCGACGCCGCTCGCGGCGGTTGACAGCGGCGGGACCGATGTATACCGTACCCGGAATACGGGATACATGCAATCGGCGCGCCCCGGGAGATCCGCCGGCCCGCGCATCGCGCCGCCCTCCGCCCACGACCGCTCCTCTGACGATGACGCCCGCGCTGAAGCCCGTCGACCGCCCGGAAGGCCTCGGCGACCAGGTCTACCGGACGCTGCGCGAGTATCTCGGCAGCCACGTGATCGTGCCCGGGCAGCGCCTGCAGGAAGCCCCGCTCGCGCTCTCGCTCGGCGTCTCGCGCACGCCGGTGCGCGAGGCGCTCGCGCGGCTCGAGAGCGAGGGTCTCATCGCCGCCGACGGCCGCAGCTTCGTCGTTCCGGTCCTGGACGACGCCGACGTCGACGAGATCTACGACCTGCGCGGCCTGCTCGAGCCGGCGGCGCTCTCCCGCGTCGCCGCGTCCGCGCCCACGGCCCGCGCGCTCGCGCCGGTCGCCTCGGCGCTGAAGAGCGCCGAGGCCGCGGAACGCGACGGCGATGCCGAGGCGTTCATCGAGGCCAACGCCCGCTTCCACGCCTCGTGGCACGCGCTGGTCGCGAACCGGCGGCTCCTGCGCGCCATCGCGCTCTCGTCGGGGCACGTCCGCTACCTGCGCGTGCTCACGCTGAACGACGCGACCGCCCGCAAGGCGGCGCTCGCGGGCATGCGCGCGATCGTCGCCGCGCTGAGAAAGGGCGACGCCGGACGCGCCACCGAGGTGATGCGCGAGCACCTGCGCGTCGCGCGCGCCCACCTGCGCGACGCGCTCGACCGCATCGCGCGCGAGACGCATCCGGGCGCCGACGCGCGCTGACCACCTCGCGACCATGGCGTTCCAGGCCGAGATTCCGTACGGAGCCTACTGGTCGACGCCGTTCGCGCGCTGGCAGGGAAGCCTCGCGCACCTGCACAGCCTCGAGTTCGCGGCCTACGTCGCGAAGGCGGAACTCGCCCGTCGCAGGATCGATCCGGCGGCGATCGATCACGGCGTGCTCGGATTCTCGGTGCCGCAGATGCATGCGTTCTACGGATTGCCGTGGCTCACGGGCATGGCCGGGGCGAAGGCGACCGCCGGACCGACCGTCATGCAGGCCTGCGCGACCGGCGCGCGCGTGCTGCTCGCGACCGCGCAGGAAGTCGAGGCCGGCATGGCCGAGGTCGCGCTCGGCGTGACCTGCGACCGCACGTCGAACGGCCCCCACCTCTACTACCCGAACCCCAACGGCCCCGGCGGCACCGGCGCGCACGAGGACTGGGTGCTCGGCAACTTCAACTGCGACCCGCTCGGAGCGCACGCGATGATCGACACGGCGGAGAACGTCGCCGCGTCGCACGGCTTCTCGACCGTCGAGCAGCACGAGGTCGTGCTCCGGCGCGAGGAGCAGTACCGCGCCGCGCTCGCCGACGACCGCGCGTTCCTGAAACGGTTCATGACGCTGCCCTTCGACGTGCCGTCGGCGAACTTCCGCAAGGTCGTGGGCCGGCTCGACGGCGACGAGGGCGTCTCGTCCTCGACGGCCGAGGGCCTCGCGCGCCTGAATCCGGTGAAGCCCGGTGGCAGTGTCACCTACGGCGGCCAGACGCACCCGGCGGACGGCAACGCCGCGATCGTCGTCGCGACCCCGGCCCGCGCGCGGGAGCTCTCGTCGCGCCCCGCGATCGCCGTGCGCCTGCTGGGCTTCGGCCAGGCGCGCGCGGGGCTCGCGCGCATGCCCGAGGCCACGGTCCCCTCGGCGCGACGGGCGCTCGAGCGCGCGGGACTCGCGTTCGACGACCTCGACGCGATCAAGACGCACAACCCGTTCGCGGTGAACGACCTGGTGTTCGCGCGCGAGACCGGCGTCGATCTCGCCCGCATGAACCAGTACGGCTCGTCGCTGGTCTGGGGCCACCCGCAGGCCCCGATGGGCACGCGTTCGATCATCGAACTCGTCGAGGAACTCGCCGCGCGCGGCGGCGGGCGGGGACTGTTCGCCGGCTGCGCGGCCGGCGACAGCGCGATGGCGGTGGTGCTGGAAGTGGTCGATCGCCGCTAGCGGGATTCCGGAGTCGAGCGCCGACATGGACCTGTCACACTGGATCGAGCGACAGGCGGCATTCGCCCCCGCCAAGGTGGCGCTCGCCTGCGACGGCGCCCGCCTGACCTACGCGGAACTCGACCGCGAGATCCGCGCCGTCGCCGGCGCGCTCGCCGCGGCCGGCGTATCGCGCGGCGACCGCGTCGCGCACCTGGGCTACAACGCCATCGAGCAGATCCTGCTCCTGTTCGCCTGCGCGCGCATCGGCGCGATGTTCGTGCCGCTGTCGTGGCGGCTCGCGCCGCCCGAGCATCGCTCGATGCTCGCCGACTGCCGCCCGAGCGTGCTCGTCGCCGCGGACCCGTTCGTCGCGCCGACCGAGGCGATCCTCGGCACCGCGGATGGGCTCGTGCGCGTGACCCTCGGCGCGCCGCGCGAAGGCTGGATGTCGTGGGACGCGTTCCGCGCCGGCGGCGATGCGGCCGACGCCCCGCGCATCGAGGACGCCGACGCGGCGCCGGTGCTCCTGTGCTACACGTCGGGCTCGACCGGGCAGCCGAAGGGCGTGGTGCACGCGCAGCGTTCGCTCCTCGCGAACGCGGTCAACAGCACGCACATGCACGATCTCACGAGCGACGACGTCGTGCTGACGACGCTGCCGCTCTTCCACGTCGGCGGCCTCAACATCCAGACGCTGCCGGCGCTCCACGCCGGGGCCTCGGTCGTGCTCCATCCGCGCTTCGATCCGCGCCTCGCGATCGACGCGCTCGAACGCGACGCGATCACGCTGACCGTGTTCGTGCCCGCGCAGCTCGAGGCCCTCGCGCGCGAGGAGCGCTGGCGCGACGCCGACCTCTCGCGCCTGCGCTCGATCTCGACCGGATCGACGATCATCGGCGAGGGCTTCGTGCGGCGCGACCTGCAGCGCGGCGTGCCGCTCCTGCAGGTCTACGGCTCGACCGAGACCTGCCCCATCGCCGCCTACCAGCGCATCGGCGACGCGCGCGGCCATCCCGGGTCGATCGGCAAGGCGGCGCTGCACTGCGAACTGCGCGTCGTCGACGAGTCGGGCCGCGATGTCGCGCGCGGCGTCTCCGGCGAGATCTGGGTGCGCGGGCCGAACGTCATGGAGGGCTACTGGAACCAGGCCCGGGAGTCGCATGAGGCGCTCGCCGGCGGCTGGTACCGCACCGGCGACGTCGCGCACGCGGACGCGGACGGGTGGCTCTTCGTCGACGGCCGCCGCCGCGACCTGATCATCTCGGGAGGCGAGAACGTGTACCCGGCCGAGATCGAGAACCTGCTCGCCCTCTGCCCCGACATCGCGGAAGTCGCGATCGTCGGGCGCCCCGACGAACGCTGGGGCGAGGCGGTCGTCGCCGTGGTCGTGCCCGCGCGCGGCGCGACGCTCACGCGCGAGGCCGTGTGTGCGCTGCTCGAGGGTCGCGTCGCGCGCTACAAGCACCCGCGCGACGTCGTCTTCGCCGACGCGCTGCCGCGCACCGCGCTCGGCAAGGTCAGGCGCGAGGACCTGAAACGCCTCGCCCGCCGCGAGCCGGTCGCCGGCTCCGCATGAACCACACCCAGGGACAGACGATGGGCACCCGGATCGGCATCGACGTCGGCGGCACCTTCACCGACTTCATCCTCACGCGCGACGGTGCGCCGCCGCTCTTGCACAAGGTGCTCTCGACCCCCGCCGATCCGTCGATCGCGGTCGTCACCGGCCTTTCGGAACTCGCCGCGATGGCCGACCCGTCGCGCGACGCGCGCTCGTTCGTGGCGTCGATCGAGACGATCGTGCACGGCACGACGGTCGCGACCAACGCCACGCTCACGCGCACCGGAGCGAAGTCCGCGCTCCTGACGACCGAGGGCGTGCGGGACGCGCTGGAGATGCGCCGCGGCATCCGCGAGAAGCAGTACGACAACACGTACACCAACGTCCTGCCGCTGGTCCCGCGCCGGCTCCGCGCGGGCGTCGGCGGGCGCCTCGACCGCCACGGCCGCGAGGTCGCTCCGCTCTCGCTTCGCGCCGTCGACGAGGCGATCGAGCGCTTCCGCGCCGAGGGCATCGAGGCCGTCGCCATCTGCTTCATGCATGCGTACGCCAACCCGGAGCACGAGGCCGCGGTCGCGACGCGCGTGCGCCAGGCGATGCCCGGCGCGTTCCTCAGCGTATCGTCCGCGCTGCTGCCGTCGATCCGCTTCTACGACCGCGTCTCGACCACCGCGCTCAACGCCTACGTCGGGCCGAAGCTGAACCGCTACGTCGAGCGGCTGGTCGAGCGCCTCGGCAGCGCCGGATTCCGCGGGACGCTCCTCATCATGCAGAGCAACGGCGGCGTCATGTCGCCCGAGGTCGCGCGCTCGAGCCCCGCGCTCACGCTGCTGTCCGGGCCCGCGGGCGGCCCCGCGGCCGGGCTCCACTACGCGCGGACGCTCGGCGTCGATCGCGCGATCACCACCGACATGGGCGGCACGAGCTTCGAGGCGTCCGCCGCGGTCGGCGCGCCGCTCCTCGTCAGCGACGGCGAGATCGCGCGCCACCGGATCGCGCTGCCGATGCTCGACATCCACACGATCGGCGCGGGCGGCGGGTCGGTCGGCTGGATCGACGCCGGCGGCCTCCTGCGGATGGGACCGCAGAGCGCGGGCGCGGACCCGGGGCCGGCGTGCTACGGCAAGGGCGGCACGCTCCCGACCTCGACCGACGCGAACCTCGTGCTGGGCTACCTCGCCCCCGACTACTTCGCCGGCGGTCGCATGCGGCTGTCGACGGAGGCCGCGCGGGAGGCGATCCGCGTCCACGTCGCCGAGCCGATGGGCCTCACGATCGAGGACGCGGCGGCCGGCATGTACCGCGTCGTGTGCAACAACATGGCGCAGGGCGTGCGCGAGGTGACGATCAAGCGCGGATGGGATCCGCGCGAGTTCCCGTTCGTCGCCGCGGGCGGCGCGGGTCCGATCCACTCGTGCCAGATCTGCAACGAGCTCGAGATCCCGTTGCAGGTCGTGCCGCGCGAGTCGTCGGTGCTGTGCGCGATGGGGATGCTCCTCTCCGACCTGCGGCACGACTACGTGCGCACCTTCGTCGCGAAGCTCTCCGCGCTCGACTGGGGCCGGTTGAACGCCCTCGTCGACGCGATGGTCGCCGAGGGCGACCGGCAGCTCGGCGCGGAGCGCATCCCGCCCGCGCGCCGCCGCCACGAGGTGACGCTCGACTGCCGCTACCTCAAGCAGTACCACGAGGTCGGCGTCGAGGTTCCGCGCGAGGCGCTCCGCGCGAACGACGCGGCCGCGATCGCGCAGGGCCTGCACCGCGAGCACAACCGCCTCTACGGCTACTCGCTCGAGCGCGAGGATCCGCCGATCGAGATCATCAACGTCCGGGTGCGATCGGAAGGCTCGGTCGACAAGCCGCGCGCACCGCAGGAGCCCTGGGCGGGCGAGGACGCCTCCGCCGCGATCAAGGGTCGCCGCGCCATGTACGTTCCCGAGGAGCGCGCGTTTCGCACCGTCCCGGTCTACGACGGCCACCGCCTCGCCTTCGGTGGGCGCATCGTGGGCCCGGCGATCGTCGAGGAGGTCACCACGGCGATCGTGGTGACGGGCGCCTGGGACGCGATCGTCGACCGCCACGGCTCGCTCGTCCTCCACCGCAAGGGCCGCGAGGATCTCGTCGCCCGCGTGGCCGCGCCGCAATCCACGGAGGTCGCCGCATGAAGATCGACCCGATCCTGCTCTCGGTGTACGCGCGGACCTTCCGCTCGATCACCGACGAGATGAGCATCTCGATGCAGCAGACGACGCGCTCGCCGATCCTGTGCGAGGCGAAGGACTTCGTCACCGGCCTCTACGACGCCGACGGGCGGATGCTCGAGCAGACCGAGAACCTGCCGATCCTCGCCTTCTCGCTCGCCCCGGTGTGCAAGCACCTGCGGGCCACCTTCGGCGACGACCTCCATCCGGGCGACGTCATCCTGCACAACGACGTGTTCAGCCTCGGCAACCAGAACAACGACGTCGCGGTGTTCAAGCCGGTGTTCTTCGAGGGGACGCTCGTCGCGTGGACCGCCGTCAAGGGCCACCAGGCCGACATCGGCGGCGCGGTCGCCGGCGGCTACAACCCGAACGCGACCGAGGTGTGGCAGGAGGCGCTGCGCATCCCGGCGGTCAAGGTGATCGAGAAGGGCAAGCTCCGCCGCGACGTCTGGGAGCTGATCCTCGCGAACATCCGCTTCGACATCGTGCGCCACGATCTGCAGGCGCAGATCGGCGCCTGCACGATCGGCGAGCGCCGCGTGGTCGAGTTGCTCGCGAAGTACGGCCACGAGCACTTCGAGATGCACAAGCTCGCGCTGTTCGACGCGACGCGCAGGATGATGGAGGCCGAGATCGCGAAGATCCCCAACGGCCGCTACTCCGGCGAAGGGCAGGTCTACTACGACGGCCGCCACGAGGGCTCGAAATTCACGATCCGCGTCGACGTCGACGTTTCCGACCGCAGCATCCGCTTCGACTATTCGCGCACCGACGCGCAGACCAACGGCTTCGTCAACGGGACGTTCACGTCGAGC
The DNA here is from genome assembly GCA_015075645.1 of Burkholderiales bacterium. Lineage (NCBI taxonomy): Bacteria > Pseudomonadati > Pseudomonadota > Betaproteobacteria > Burkholderiales > Burkholderiales bacterium. The sequence goes on from JABTUF010000006.1 coordinate 321,069, forward strand.
GCGTCGGCGACGATCCTGACGCTCCTGCAGATGATCAACCCGGACATCCCGCACAACGAGGGCATGGTCGAGCCGGTCGAGATCGTGATTCCCGAGGGCACGATCCTCAACGCGTCGTACCCGAAGGCGACGACCTTCGGCAACCACCTGTGCCCGCCCAACGCCGACGCGATCCAGCGCGCGCTCGCCCCGGCCCTGCCCGACCGCGTGACCGCGGGCTGGAACAACCTGCTCTGCTCGCTTACGACCGGCATCGACCCCGAGACGCGCGACAAGTACGTCGACATCGGGTTCATGGGGCTCAAGGGCGGCTCGGGCGCGATGCGCGGCACCGACGGCTACGACCACATCGGCATGATCGACGCCTCGGGCGGTCTCCTCGACCAGGACTACGAGATGTTCGAGCTGCAGACGCCGCACCGGTTGATCCGCCACGAGTACCTGTGCGACTCCGCGGGCGCGGGCGAGTGGCGCGGCGGGCTCGGTGTCGAGACGCTGTTCGAAATCGGATCCGACGACACGCAGCTCGTGACCTTCGGCGACGGCGACTTCGAGCCCGCGTTCGGACTCTTCGGCGGCGGGGACGCGACCCTCAACTTCATCCGCCTCACCTACCCCGACGGCCGCACCGTCGTGCCGCGCAACAAGGACCTCATCACCGGCGTGCCGAAGGGGACGGTCTACCACCAGCAGGCGGGCGGCGGCGGCGGCTACGGCGATCCGCGGCGGCGCGACCGCGCGCGCGTGCGCGACGAGCTTCGCAACGGCGTGATCTCCGAGCGCGCCGCGCGCGAGGTCTACGGCCTCGAGGACTGACCGCCCCGCGCGCCACCGGCCATGGACTTCGCGCTCACCGACGAGCAGCGCCAGATCCGCGACACCTTCGCGCGGTTCGTCGACGCCGAGGTCGCGCCGCGCGCCGCCGCGCTCGACGAGGCGCACGCCTACCCGCGCGACCTCGTGGTCCGGCTCGCCGACCTGGGCTTCTTCGCGATGCGCTACCCGGAATCGCGCGGGGGGCTGGGGCTCGACCTCGCGACCTTCTGCCTCGCGCTCGAGGAGATCGCGCGCGGCTCGATGTCGCTCGCCGGCTGCGCCGCGATGCAGGCGCTGATGGGCACCAAGTTCCTCGACCTCCTCGGCAGCGACGAGATCGTCGAGCGGCTGCTGAAGCCGGCGCTGGCGGGACGCAGGATCGGCGCGATCTGCATGACCGAGCCGGACGCCGGCTCCGATCTCGGCGGAATCGCGACCACCGCGCGCAAGGTCGACGGCGGCTACGTGCTCGACGGCCGCAAGACCTGGGTCACGGCGGCGCCGGTCGCCGACTTCTTCACCGTGTTCGCGCGCGCGGGCGAGGCGCGCAGGCTCACGATCTTCCTCGTCGAGCGCGGCTTCGACGGCGTGGCCGTCGGACGCTCGATCGAGAAGATGGGCGTGTGGGCGCTGCCCACCTCCGAGGTCGCGTTCGACGGCTGCTTCGTCCCCGACGGCCACCGGCTATCGCGCGAGGAGGGCGACGGCGAGGAGCACCTGCGCCGGACCCTCGCCGAGATCCGGATCATCACCGGCGCGATGGCGCTCGGCGTCGCGCGCGCGGCGCTCGACGAGGCGACGCGCTACGCCGGCGAGCGGGTCCAGTTCGGCAAGCCGATCAACCGCTTCCAGGCGATCCAGACGAAGCTCGCCGAGATGGCGACCGATTGCGCGGCGGCGGTCCACGTGGTCCGCCACGCCGCATGGTGCCGCGACCAGGGCCTGCCGCACCACCAGGAAGCGGCGATCGCGAAGCTCTTCGCCACCGAGGCCGCGGCGCGCGTCTGCGACCAGGCGGCGCGCGTGCTCGCCTCCTACGGTTACGCGATGGAGTTCCCGGTGCAGCGCTACCTGCGCGACGTGCGCTTCACGCTGATCGGCGGCGGCACGAGCGAGATCCTGAAGCTCGTGATCGCCAAGGAGATGACGAGGTGAGACCGTGAGCCCCGCCGCCCGCGCGCGGCCGATCAAGGTCCTGCTGGCGAAGCCCGGACTGGACGGGCACGACCAGGGCGCGAAGGTGGTCGCGCGCGCGCTCCTCGCCGCCGGCATGGAGGTGATCTACACCGGCCTGCGCCAGACGCCGGAGGCGGTGGCGCGGATCGCGCGCGACGAGGACGTCGACGTGATCGCGCTCTCGTCGATGGCCGGGTCGCACCTCGCGTTCTGCCGGCGTCTCGCTCCGCTGCTCGACGAAGCGGGTCTGCGCGACAAGCTCTGGATCATCGGCGGCAACCTCCCCGGCCGCGACCACGACGCGCTGCGCGAACTGGGCTTCCGCGGCGTGTTCCCGACCGGCGCGCGGCTTCCCGACATCACCGCCTTCATCGAGGGGAACGTGGCATGAACGACCGCCTGCCTTCCGGCGTCGCGCCGGTCGTCAACGAATCCGGCATCGCGATCAAGCCGCTCTACACGGCGCAGGACGTGGCAGACAGCGGCGGCACGTCGATGCTGGGCGCGCCCGGCGAGTACCCGTTCACGCGCGGGATCCACCCGCTCATGTTCCGCAAGCAGCCGTGGACGATGCGCCAGTACACCGGCTTCGGCAACGCGGCGGACACGAACGCGCGCTTCAAGTACCTGATCGCGAACGGCCAGACCGGGCTCAACGTCGCCTTCGACCTGCCGACGCAGTGCGGCCTCGACTCCGACGATCCGCTCGCCGAAGGCGAGGTCGGCCGCGTCGGCATGGCGGTCGATTCGCTGCGCGACGTCGAGGTCGCGTTCGACGGCATCGACCTCGACCGCATCACGGTGTCGCTGACGATCAACGGCTCCGCCGCGATCCTGATCGCGATGTACCTCGCGATGGCCGAGCGGCGCGGCTTCGACCTCGCGACGCTGCGCGGCACCGCCCAGAACGACATCCTGAAGGAGTTCGTCGGCCGCGGCACCTGGGTGTTCCCGGTCGAGCCCTCGCTGCGGCTGGTCGGCGACACCATCGAGTACTGCGCCGCGCACGCGCCGAAGTACAGCCCGGTGTCGGTCTGCGGCTACCACATCCGTGAATCCGGCGCGACGCCGGCGCAGGAGATGGCCTACGCGTTCTGCATCGCCTCCGCGTACGCCGACGAGGTGGTGCGGCGCGGCCTGTCGATCGACGAGTTCGCCGGACGGCTGTCGTTCAACTTCAACATCTTCGGCAACCTGTTCGAGCAGGTCGCGAAGTTCCGCGCCGGCCGCGGGCTGTGGGCGAAGGTCGTGAAGGAGCGGCACGGCGCGCAGAAACCGGGCTCGATGTGGCTGCGCATGATCGCCGGCGGCGGCGGCGGCGGTCTCACCTTCGAGCAGCCGGAGCTCAACATCGTGCGCGGCGCCTACTACGCGCTGATCAGCGCGTTGTCCGGCGCGCAGACGATGGCGCTGTGCTGCTACGACGAGGCCTACACGATCCCGAGCGAGTACGCGCAGCGCATCTCGCTGCGCACGATGCAGCTCCTGATCGAGGAGATGGGACTCTGCGACACCGTCGACCCGCTCGGCGGCTCCTACTACATCGAGACGCTCACCAACCAGATGCGCGCGGAGATGGAGCGCATCATGGCCGAGGTCGACGCGGAAGGCGGCATCGTCGGGCTGATCGCGAGCGGCCGCATCCAGTCGAAGGTGTCCGCGCAGGCCTACCGCCACCAGGTCGACCTCGAGTCCGGGCGCTTTCGCAAGGTCGGCGTCAACTGCTACCGCACCGAGGGCGAGGAGCCGGACGTCGAGTTCCATCCGTACGACGAGGCGGACGCGCACGCGCAGGTCGCACGCCTCGCCGAACTGCGCCGCACCCGCGACGCCGCCGCGGTCGCCGCGGCACTCGACGCGGTGCGCCGCGCCGTGGTGGACGGCGCCAACACGATGCCCGCGATCGTGGCCGCGGTGAAGGCCTACGCGACCGTCGGCGAGATCACCTCGGCGCTCGCGTCCGTCGTCGGCCGCTACCGCGAGCCGATCCGTTTCGAAGGATGACCCGATGGCCGTCGAGCACTACCATGCACCCTCGCGTCTCGCCGACGCGCTCGAACACCTGCGCGGCGGCGAGGCCACGATCCTCGCCGGCGGCACCGACCTGATGCCGCAGACCCGCTCGGGCCGGGTGAAGCTCGCCCGCGTTCTCGTCAACGTCCGCCGCGTTCCGGAACTCGACGGCATCGCACGCGAGGACGGCGCGATCCGGATCGGCGCGCTCGCGACGATCACCCGCATCATGAACGACCCGCTCGTGCGCGGGCACCTGCCGATCCTCGCGGACGCCTGCGACCACTTCGCGAGCGACCAGTTGCGCAACGCGGCGACGATCGGCGGCAACGTCTGCAACGCCTCGCCGGCCGGCGACACGCTGGTGCCGCTTTTCGCGCTCGACGCGGAGGCCGTCCTCGCGTCGAAGCCCGACGGCCAGGTGGTCACCCGCCGCGTCCCGCTCGCGGCGTTCTTCACCGGACCGGGCCGGACGGTGCGCGCGCCCGGCGAACTGCTGACCGAACTCCGCGTCCCGCTGCCGCCGGCGGGGGCCGTCGGCCGGTTCTTCAAGTTCGGCACGCGGCCCGCGCTCGACATCTCGGCGATCTCGCTCGCGCTCTCCGCCTCGCGCGACGGCCGCGCGCTCCGCAACGTGCGGATCGCCTGCGGTGCGGTGGCACCGGTGCCGATGCGGGCGACGGCGACCGAGGCGCTGCTCGAAGGCGCGGCCCTCGACGCCGCGACGATCGCGCGGGCGGCAGCGTCGTTGCGCGACGAGGTCCGCCCGATCGACGACGTGCGCGCCTCGGCCTGGTACCGCCGCGAACTCGTCCACAACATGTTCCGGAGGATCCTCGACGATGTCGCTCAAGCGTGAGATCGCATTCGTGCTGAACGGGGTCGCGACGCGCGCGACGGTTCGAGTCGAGATGAGCGCGCTCTCGATGCTGCGCGAGGTCATCGGGCTCACCGGCACCAAGTACGCCTGCGGCGAGGGCGAGTGCGGCGCCTGCACGATCGTCGTCGACGGCGCCTCGGCCTGCGCGTGCCTGATGTTCGCGGTCGACTGCGAAGGCCGGTCGCTGACCACGATCGAGGGCGTGGGGCGCGATCCGCTCGGCGCCAGTCTCGAGCGCGCGTTCGTCGACTGCGGCGCGGTGCAGTGCGGCTTCTGCACGCCGGGCATGGTGATGCAGGCCCGCCACTGGCTCGAGGCGCACCCCGACGCGACGCGCGAGGAGATCAAGCGCGGCATCGAGGGCAACCTGTGCCGTTGCACCGGCTACGTCAAGATCGTCGACGCGATCGAGGCCGCGGGGCGCGGCCGGTCGTGAGGAGCGCACGATGAAGGTGATCGAGAAGGACACGCTGATCGGCAAGCGCATCGCGAAGCTCGACGCGCCGGAGAAAGCGAGCGGGCAGACGCGCTACGTCCACGACCTCGACCTCCCGGGGCAGCTCCACGCGAAGATCCTGCGCTCCGCCCGCGTCCACGCGCGGATCGCGAGGATCGACACGAGCCGCGCCCGGGCGCTGCCCGGCGTGCACGCGGTCATCACCGCCGCCGACGTCCCGTGGCAACGCCCGCTCGGCGTCGGCAAGGACCAGCTCCCGCTCAAGGGCGACAAGGTCCGCAGCCTGCGCGACGAGATCGCCGCGGTCGCCGCCGACACCGAAGCGATCGCCGAAGCCGCGCTCGCGTTGATCGACGTGGAGTACGAAGACCTGCCGATCCTCGCCGATCCGGTCGCCGCGCTCGCCCCCGGGGCTCCGGTGATCCACGCCGAGAAGCTGCCGCCGCCCGCCCCGCACGACTCGCTCAAGCCGGGCGAGCCGGGGGACGCCGAGGCCCACCGCCACAACGTCGCGATGACCTTCGACTACGCGCAGGGCGACGTCGCGGCCGGCGAGGCGGAGTCCGACGTCGTCGTCGAGGGCGAGTTCCGGCTCCACTACGTGACCCACTGCTGCATGGGCGTCTCCGGCGTCATCGCCGAGTTCGACCGCTCCGGCAACCTGACGCTGCACTCGAACACGCAGGTGCCGTTCCTGCACAAGCGCGAGTTCGCCGAGATCCTCGGCATGGATCCCGGCCGCATCCGGATCATCCAGCCGCCGATCGGCGGAGGCTTCGGCTCGAAGCTCGACATCTACCCGTTCGAGCCGATCTGCGTGTTCCTCGCGAAGGCGACCGGCCGCCCGGTGAAGCTCGTGTTCACGCGCGAGGAGGAATTCGTCGCCTCGCCGACGCGCCAGCCGGTGCTGCTGAAGCTGCGCAGCGGCGCGAAGCGCGACGGCACGCTCACCTTCCGCACCTGCGAGACGCTGCACGACAACGGCGCCTACACCTCCTGGGGCGCGACGACGCCGTTCGTCATGATGCAGACGATCAGCTCGCTCTACCGCGTGCCGCACTGCAAGTACCACACGACCGCGGTCTACACCAACAATCCGTACGCGGGGTCGTTCCGCGGCTACGGCAACCTGCAGGCGACCTTCGCCGTCGAGCAGCAGATCGACGAGCTCGCCGCGAGGCTCGGCATCGACCCGCTCGATCTGCGCCTGGCGAACGCCCAGGACCCCGGCGAGGTGACGCCGCAGGGCATGCACTTCAAGACCTGCGGCCTCAAGGAGTGCCTCTCGATCGCGGCGGAGGCCTCCGGCTACCGCGCGAAGCGCGCGGCGGCGCAAGCGGCGCAGCGTTCGCCGGGGCGCATCAAGCGCGGCGTCGGCATGGCGTCGATGCTGCACGTCGGCGGCGGCGCGAAGATCTACCCGTCGGACGGCTGCGGCACGATCCTCAAGATCGACGACTTCGCGCACGTCACGCTCCTGACCGGCGCCTCCGAGATCGGCCAGGGCTCCGAGACCGTGCTCGCGCAGCTCGTCTGCGAGGAGCTCGGCGTGCCGCTCGACGCGGTCACCGTCGTCAACAACGACACCGACATCACACCCTGGGACGTCGGCGTGCACGCGAGCCGCACGACGTTCATCGGAGGGAACTCGGCGATCGGCGCGGCGCGCAAGGCGAAGGCGAAGGTGCTCGCGGCCGCCGCGAAGGCGACCGGCGTCCCGGAGGGCGAGCTCGAGCTTCGCGCCGGGCACATCGTGCGGGCGTCGAACGGGGAGGCGCTCACGAGCCTCGCGAAGCTCCTGCGTTCGCTCCACTTCTCGGACAAGGCCGAGCTCGTGATGACCACGTTCTACTACGAGCCTCCGTCGCGCCACCAGGACAAGGCGTTCAAGGGCGACGTGTCGGCCGCGTACGCCTGGGCGACGCAGGTCGTCGAGGTCGAGGTCGACACCGAGACCGGCGTGGTGCGCCTCCTCAAGGTGACCGGCGCGCACGACGTCGGCCGCGTGCTGAACCGGCTGGGCATCGAGGGCCAGATCGAGGGCGGCGTCGTCATGGGGCAGGGCTACGCGCTGACCGAGGACCTGATCGTCGAGAACGGCGTCGTGCGCAACCCGGCGTTCCGCGACTACAAGCTCGTCACGGCGCCGGAGATCCCCGAGATGGACGTTCACTTCGTCGAGACGATGGACGGCGAGGGGCCGCAGGGCGCGAAGGGCGTCGGCGAGGCGCCGGCGATCTGCTTGGCCGCGGCGACCGCGAACGCGATCTGCAACGCCACCGGCGTGCGTATCCGCGAGCTGCCGTTCACGCCCGAGAAGGTCTACCGCGCGCTCCGCGGCGCGGCGGCGAAGGCGGCGCCCGGCTGATGCGCCCGCGCACCGTCCTCGCGCTCGAGCAGGCGCTGTCGCTGCCGTCGGCGACGCTGCGCTTCGTCCAGTTGGGCTGGCGCGTGATCCGCATCGAGTCGACGCCCTCGGGCGACGGACTCCCCGGCGACCCGAACCGCTACATCGGCCGCGAGGCGGTCGACGCCGACCGCCGCACCTACTTCGTCGCGCCCAACGTCGGCAAGGAGGCGGTCGCGCTGAACCTCAAGGACCCGCGCGGCCGCGAGGCGCTCGCGCGGATCGTCCGCGCGCTCGACGTCGACGTGTTCTGCTGCAACGTGCTGCCGTCGCGCTACCGCGCGCTCGGCATCGACTACGAGACCCTCTCCGCCGCGAAGCCCGACCTGATCTGGGCCGGCATCTCCGCGCTCGGCCCGGACTATCCGGACGTGCCGGGTTACGACCCGGTGCTGCAGGCGATGGCCGGGTTCATGGAGATCACCGGCGATCCGAACGGGCCGCCGATGGTGACCGGCGTGCCGCTCGTCGACCTCAAGGCGGGCGACGAGGTCTACGCGAACGTGCTGCTCGCGCTCCTCGAGCGCGCGGAGACCGGCCGCGGCAGGCGCATCGACGTGTCGATGCTGCAGGCCGCCGCCTCCTGGCTCATCACGACGCTGCCGCTGGTCGACTTCGACTGCGAACCCGCGGAGATCACGCGCGCGGGCAACGAGCACCGCAAGTTCATTCCGACCAACGTCTATCCGACCCGCGACGGCTTCGTCTACCTCGCGGTCGGCTCGGACGTGCAGTGGAAGCGCCTGACGGCCACGCCGATGTTCGCGCCCGCCGCCACGCCGCTCCGGACGACCAACGCCGGACGCGCGCAGGATCGCGCCCGGCTTCGCGCCGACATGACGGCGGTCACCTCCGCGCATTCGACGCGCGAGATCTCCGACACGCTCTCGGGCGCGACGATTCCCTGGGCCGCGATCCACGACATCCGCCAGGTGCGCGACCTGCCCGCGCTCGCGGAGGCGTTCACGTCCACCCGGACGCCCGACGGGCGGCGCATCCGCATGCAGCCGCCGGGCACGAGCCACGAGGGCATGCGGCACGAGTATCCGTTCCCGCCGAAGTACGGCGAGCACACCCGCGCGGTGCTCGCGGAGGCGGGGTACGGCGACGTCGAGATCGACGCGCTCGCGCAGGCGGGCGTGGCAGCGGGACCTTCCGACGGCGCGCTCGCGCCGCGCGAAGCGAACAACACCCACCTCGAAGGAGCACGACCATGAAGACCTCCCTGGCTCTCCGCACGGTGCTGGCGCTCGCGCTGGTGTCGACCGCGGCCACCGCGCAAGTGAAGATCGGCGTCATCGCCTCGGCGACCGGACCGACGGCCGTCGTCGGCATCCCGCAGAAGAACACGGCCGCGCTGCTGCCGAAGAAGGTCGGCGACCTCACCGTCGAGTACGTCGTGCTCGACGACGCGAGCGATCCGACCAAGACGGTCATGGACGTCAAGAAGCTCCTCGCCGAGGAGAAGATCGACGCCCTGATCGGCCCGTCGGGCTCGCCCAACGCGGTCGGCGTGGTGCCGTTCATGGCGGAGAGCGGCACGCCGATGCTCGCGCCGGTCGGCACCACCGCCGTCGTCCTGCCGATGGACGACAAGAAGCGCTGGGTCTTCAAGACCACGCAGAACGACGCGCTGATCTCCGACGCGCTGATCTCGCACATGAAGAAGCACGGCGTGAAGACCGTCGGCTTCATCGGATTCAACGACCCCTACGGCGAGAACTGGTACGGCGTGTTCAGCGCGCAGGCGCAGAAGGCCGGCATTAAGATCGTCGCGAACGAGCGCTACCTGCGCTCCGACAGCTCGGTGACCGGACAGGTCGCCAAGCTGATGGCCGCGAAGCCCGACGCCGTGCTGATCGCGGCGGCCGGCGGTCCGACGGTGCTGCCGCACACGACGCTGTTCGACGCCGGATACAAGGGCCGCATCTACCAGACCCACGGCGCCGCGGCCCCCGCGTTCCTGAAGCTCGGCGGCCCGAAGGTCGAAGGCGCCGTCCTCGCGGCGAGCCTGATGCTGGTGCTCCCCGAGATTCCCGACAGCGTGCCGTCGAAGAAGGTCGCGCAGGACTACGTCGCCGCCTACGAGAAGATGTACGGCGAGAAGCCCGCGACCTTCGGCGCGAACGTCTACGACGCCGGGCTCCTGCTGCAACGGGCGATTCCCGAGGCGGCGAAGCGCGGCAAGCCGGGCACGCCGCAGTTCCGCGCGGCGCTGCGCGACGCCCTGGAGGGCACGAAGGAACTGGTCGGCACGCAGGGCGTCTACAACATGACACCGGCCGATCACTCGGGCTTCGACGATCGCGGCCGCGAACTGATCACCGTCCGCGACGGGAAGTGGCAGCTCGTCAAGGATTGACGTGCATCGTTCACCCGCCGGCCCCGGCCGGCGGATGAACGCCCCGCGCGTGCGCGATCGCGGGCGCGCCGCGCGGGGCGAGCAGCTACCTCCGGGGATCCCGGTGGCCTTCGCGACGTCGGCACCGTCGCTTGTCGTCCGCCGCAGCGGGTCCCGGAGCGATAATGCGTTCGCGATCGACGCATTCCCGGGAGTCCCACGATGAACTTCGACCTGACCGAGGAGCAGCGGCTCCTCGTCCGCACGCTGCGCGACTTCGTGGAGGCCGAACTCCTCCCGCTCGAGGAGGAGATCGAGACGACCGGGCAACTCGCCCCCGAGAAGGCGCGCGCGCTCTTCGAGCGTTCGCGCGCGCACGGCTTCTACGCGATGAACATCCCGGAGGAGTACGGCGGCGGCGGCCTCTCGGCCGTGGACACGATGCTGGTCGAGGAACAATTCGGCCACGCGAAGGACATCCTGATTCGCCGCGCGTTCGGCAACGTCTACGAGTCGCTGCTCGAGGGCACGGCCGAGCAGAAGGACCGCTTCCTGCGCCCTGCGGTGCGCGGCGAGCGCACCTGCTCGATCGCGATCACCGAACCGGACGCGGGCTCCGACGCTGCGTCGATCAAGACGCGCGCGGTGCGCGACGGCGACGGGTGGCTTCTGACCGGCAAGAAGCACTTCATCAGCGACGGGCTCTACTCGGACTTCTTCATCGTGTCGGCGGTCACCGATCCGGACGCGCGCCCGCGCCACGTCTCCCTGTTCCTGATCGACAAGGACCAGCCCGGGGTGGTCGTCGGACGCAACCAGGAGATGATGGGGCTCACCGGCACGAGCCACGTCGAGCTCTTCTTCGAGGGCGTGCGCGCCGGCCGCGACCGGCTGCTCGGCGCCGAGGGCCAGGGGCTCGCGATCGCCTACTCGACGCTCGGGCGCGTGCGCCTCGCGCAGGTCGGCGCGCGGGCGATCGGCAAGGCGTGCCGGCTCGCGACGATGATGACGACGCAGGCGAACGAGCGGCGCCAGTTCGGCAAGGCGATCGGCGAGTTCCAGATGATCCAGCAGATGATCGCCGACAGCGCGATCGAGATCAACGCCGCGCGGCTCATGCTGCTGCGCGCGGCGTGGGAGATCGACCAGGGGCGCGACGCGCGCGACTGGATCTCGATGGTCAAGGTCGAGGCCGCCGAGACGCTCGGGAGGGTCGCCGACCGGGCGGTGCAGGTCTTCGGCGGCATGGGCTACTGCCGCGAACTGCCGGTCGAGCGCCTCTACCGCGACGCACGCATCTACCGGATCTTCGACGGCACCTCGGAGATCCACCGCACGGTGATCGCGCGAGGCGCGCTCAAGCGCGGCGCGGCGGCGTGGGACATCGGAGCCTGATCGGCGACTACCGGCGCCAGATCGTCCGGCCCCGGTCGCGGTCCGTCGGACGGCACCGACCGCGACGCGACCGGCCCGTGTCCGCGCGGTGGCAAGCCGTTCGGATTCAGTACAGCCCGAGCGTCGTGCCGCCGACGAGCGACGTGAACGCGCCCACCCGCTACCGCCCCTGCCAGTTCGGCTTGCGCCTCTCCGCGAACGCGCGCGGACCTTCCTTCGCGTCCTCGCTCGCCAGCATGCGCTCGGCCGCCGGATAACGCCGGGTCATCGCGGCTTCCAGTCCGGGCTCGTCGAGGCTCTGCAACATCACCTGTTTCGACGCCTCGAGCGCGAGCGGCGCGCACGCGAGGAGTTCGTCGACGAGCGCGCGCGTGCGCGCGGCGAGTTCGGCCTTCGGCACCACCTCGTTGACGAGCCCGATGCGTTGCGCGTCGGCCGCGCTCATGCGCCGCGCGGTGAGCACGAGGCCCATCGCTTCCTTCATCGGCAGCGTGCGCGCGAGCCGCTGCAGCGCGCCGCCTCCCAGCGCCGCCAGCCCGACCCTCGGTTCGGGCAGGCCGAACTGCGCGTGCTCGGCCGCGATCGCGAGGTCGCAGGCGGCGAGGATCTCGAAGCCGCCGCCGAGGCACAGCCCGTTGACCGAGGCGATCACCGGCTTGAAGAGGTCGAAGCGCTTGGTGATGCCGGCGAAACCGCCGTACGGATACTCGTAGCTGCCGGTCCGCGCGAGCGACTTCAAGTCGGTTCCGACGCAGAACGCGCGATCGCCGGCTCCGGTGATCACGGCCACGCGCAGCTCGGGGTCGGCCGCATACAGGTCGAACGCGCGGGACAGTTCGACGTGCGCGTCGAGATGCAGCGCATTGAGCACGTCCGGGCGGTCGATCGTGATCGTCAGGACGTGCCCTGCGCGGTCGAGCCGGCAGAAGCGGAAGCTGTCGTCGGTCATGGTCGTCTCGGGTGGGCCACCGGTCAGTGCCTGCGGCGCGCGAGGAACTCGGCGAGCGTGTCGTCGATCACCTTCGCCGTGCGCATCGCCGACTCGGGCGTGCTCGCGCACCGCCCCTGCCCGTTCAGCTCGTCGACGATCGTCTGGACGAGCGGCTGGTGGACGAACGGCGGATCGGCGATCGGGATCTCCTCGACCGACTCGCCGCGGTGGATGCGGATGGGCGCGGGCGGGCGCCCGGACGGCGGCGAGAGCGGCGGGAACGTCGAGTAGCGTATGCGGCCGGTCGCGCCGACGATCTCGTTGACCTCGTCGTCGATGTCGGTCGCGAAGCACCAGGCGCCGCTGCCGTACGCGCCGCCCTCGTAGCGCCACGAGGCGGCCACGACGTCCTCCGGAGGATAGGCGCCGGCCTGGTTGTCGGCGAACGCGCGGACCTCGGCGATCGGGCCGACCACGAAGTCCAGGATGTCGAGCGTGTGTCCGACGGCCTCGAAGTAGATGCCGCCGCCGGAGGTCTTCGGATCGAGCCGCCAACCCCAGAACGGACCCCGCAGGGCCTCGGCATCCGGGATGCGATGGAAGTGCCGCGAGATCGTCATGCGGACCGGTCCGATCGCCCCCGACTGCACGAGGTCGCGCAAGGCGGTGAAGCGCGGGAGCGCGCGCCGGTAGTAGGCGATCCACAACGGAACCTTGGCCGCGTGGCACGCCTGCGCCATCTCGCGGCACTCGGCGTGGCTCATGCCCATCGGCTTCTCGACCAGCACCGGCTTGCCGGCGGCCGCGCAGCGCAGCACGTAGTCGCGGTGCGAGTCGGTGCGGGTCGCGATGTAGACGGCGTCGACGTCCGTCGCGCGAATGAGCGCGTCCGCGTCCGCCTCGGCGCGGCACTGGTTGCCGAGCGTGCGCGCGAACTCCGACGCGCGATCGAAGTTGCGGTCGTGGACGGCCGCCAGCGCCGAATTCGCGGCACGCCAGAGGGCCGGGCCGCTCTTCATCCTGGCGACCTCGCCGCAACCGATCATGCCCCAGCGTATCGTTCTCATCGCGTCCTTTCGCGGTTCATGGCGGCCTCGCCGCCGTCGATCGTGCCCATCGCTCGCGCGCCGATGCCGCTCAGGTCGCCCCGCCCGGGCGCGCCGCGGGCTCGGCGTACAGCACGCCGTCGGCGACCATCGCGTCGACCTCGTCCGCGCGGAATCCGAGCATGTTCGCGATGTCCCGGTTGTGCTGGCCGAGGAGCGGCGCGGGCGTGCGCGGCGTCGTATCGCAGTCGGAGAAGCGGAACGGCAGGTTGGGGAGCCGGATGCGTCCCAGCACCGGATGGTCCTGCTCGACGATCATGCCGCGCGCGAGAATCTGCGGGTCGGCGACCACCTCGTCGATCCGCTGCACCTTCGCGCAGGGCACGCCGGCCGCGTCGAGCGCGGCGAGGCAGGCCGCGACCGACGGCTGCGCCATCGCCCACGCGCGCACGACCGGCAGGAGGGTCGCGCGGTGCGCGTTGCGGCCCTCCTGGTCGTGAAAACGCGTGTCCGCGGCGAACGCTTCGCCGCCGACGAGCCGCGCGAGGCGCTTCCACGCATCGTCGACCTGCGCGGCGATCACGAAATACCCGTCGCGCCCCTCGAACACGCCGTAGAGCGTCGACTGCGGCAGGTCGTGTCCGGTCTGCGCCGGGATCTCGGTCCCGCCGGAGAGCGTGTAGCACTGCACCGCGTACTCGTGCATCGACACCATCGTGTCGTAGAGCGCGAGGTCGATGTGCTGGCCGCGCCCGGACTTGGCGCGGCCGAGGAGCGCGGCGCACACCGCGGCGACGCCGTGGATGCCGGTGTACATGTCGGCGAGCGCGATGCGGAAGAGCGGCGGCGGCGCGCCGGGCTCGCCGAGCATCGCCATCGCGCCGGACTTCGCTTCCGCGATCAACCCGTAGCCCGCCTGCCCGGCGTCGGGGCCGGTGTGTCCGTTGGCGGAGACCGAGCAGTACACGAGGCGCGGATTGCGCGCGGAGAGCGCCGCGTAGCCCAGTCCCAGCCGTTCCATCGTCCCGGGACGATAGTTCTCGACGAACACGTCGGCGCTGTCGACGAGCCGGTGCATGAGGTCGAGGCCGCGCGGGTCCTTCAGGTTCACGCACAGTCCCTGCTTCCCCATGTTCTGCTGCAGGTAGTAGCCGCTCTGCCCGCCGATGAAGAACGGATGCCGGCGGCCGGGGTCACCTGCCGTCGGCCGCTCGACCTTGATCACCTCCGCGCCCATCGCGGCGAGGCAGCGCGACAGGAACGGCCCCGCGATGAAGTGGCTGTAATCGACGACGCGATAGCCTTCGAGCGGCCGATCCTGGCTCATGTGCGTGCTCGCTCGAAAGGTGTCGGACACGCGTCCGGCGCCGCGGGGGGCTGTCTCATCGCTCGCGGCCGGGTCACTGCCCGGCGGGCAGGCGTGGGACGGCGGGCTCGGCGTGGAGTACGCCGTCGGCCACCATCGCGTCGATCTCGACGGACGAGAAACCGAGCGCGGACGCGATCTCGCGGTTGTGCTGCCCGAGGAGCGGTGCCGCCGTGCGCACGCTGGCGTCGCAGTCCGAGAACTTGAATGGCACGTTCGCGAGTTCGACGCGGCCCAGCACCGGATGCTGCTGCTCAACGATCATGCCGCGCGCTCGCACCTGCGGATCGGCGAGTACCTTCTCGATCGGCTGCACCGGCGCGGCAGGCACCTCGACCGATTCGAGCGCCGCGAGGCAGGCGGCCACCGAGGGCTGCGCCGCCACCCACGCGCGCACGAGGGCGACGACCTCCCGGTTGTTCGCGTTGCGCCCCTCGGCGGAGTGGAACCGCGTGTCGTTCGCGAGCGCATCGCCGCCGACCAGGCGCGCGAGCCGCTTCCACGCATCGTCGACCTGCGCCGCGATGACGAGTTCCCCGTCGCGCGCGGAGAACACGCCGTAGACGGTCGACTGCGGCAGGTCGCTGCCGCTGCGCCGCGGGACGTCGCGACCATCGCTCATCGTGCAGCACTGCACCGCGAAGTCGTGCATCGACACCATGCAGTCGAGCAGCGCGACGTCCACGTGGCGCCCGCGTCCGGTCGCCTGCCGTCCGTAGAGCGCCGCGCACACGGCCGCGACCCCGTGGATGCCGGCGTACATGTCGGCGATCGGCATCCGGAAGAGCGGCGGCGCCTCGCCCGGATTGCCGAGGAGGTCCATCGCACCGCTCTCCGCTTCCGCGAGCGCGCCGAACCCGGGGCGCGAGGCCTTCGGTCCGGTGTGGCCGTAGGCGGAGACCGAGCAGTACACGAGGCCGGGATGCTCCTTCGAAAGCGCTGCATAGCCGAGCCCGAGCTTGTCGAGCGCGCCGGGCCGGTAGTTCTCGACGAACACGTCGGCGCTTCGCACCAGCTCGCGCACGAGCTTCAGCCCGCGCGCGTCCTTGAGGTCGACGCACAGCCCCTTCTTGCCCATGTTCTGCTGCAGGAAGTAGCCGCTCTGCCCGTCCTTGAAGTACGCGTGGTGGCGTCCGGCGTCGCCGGCGGTCGGACGCTCGACCTTGATCACCTCGGCGCCGAGCCCCGCGAGGCAGCGCGACAGGTACGGGCCGGCGAGGAAGTGCGTGTAGTCGACGACGCGGACGCCGGCGAGGGGGAGCGGAGCGCTGTTCATCGTGGATGTCCGTTCGGGTTCGGGAGGGCGGTCGGCTCGATCGCCCCGCGCGGCGGATCGTTCGAGCGTGGAGGTCAGGTCGCGCCGGCGCGGCGCGGGATCATCAGCTTGTGCTCGCCGCGCTGGACGACTTCGCCGCGCTGGTTCACGAGTTCGGTCGGGATCACGACGATGCCCCAGTCCGGTCGCTTCTTCGACGGTCGCTTGCTCGCGACCGTGAAGCGCACGTGCAGCGTGTCGCCGATGCGGATCGGCGCGAGGAAATCCCAGGTCCATCCGAGCGAGTACCCCGGCAGGAAGCGCAGGTCGGCCTGGCACTTGAGCCCGTCGGCGATCGAAAGGCCCATGAGCCCGTGCGCGACCCGGCCGCCGAAGTGCGACCGTTTCGCGGATTCCTCATCGACGTGCAGCGGCGTGCGGTCGCCGGAGAGATCCGCGTAGGCGTCGATCATCGCACCGGTGATCGTCACCTCGGGGCTCGTCCCGGTCTCGCCGACGACGGCGTCGTCCCAGGTCTTCTCGGTTGCGCCGGTTCGGCTCATCGCACCGTCCTCGTGATCATCGCGCCGGGATCGGGCCCGTCGTGAACCCGGCGGGCGCGATATCGCCGACACGCTGACGATAGGGGGAGCGTGCGCCGACGTCTACGCGGCGTTCGCAATACGCGCCATTGTGGGCGGCAATAGTTCCTATCCTGGAGCATTGCGATTCGACATGAGCTTGCGTCGCCGGCCGGACCGCCGGAGCCCCCAGGCGCCGATTGCCCGGCGGCCCGCGCCGTGCAATGATGGATCCGTACGGGATTGCCGAACGCAATAATGGCCACCCCCTCCGACGCGCCGGGCAGCGGTGTCCCGCAGATCGACGTCAAGCTGCTCAAGCTGTTCGACGAGATCCACCGGACGCGCAGCGTGAGCCGCGCGGCCGAGGCGCTCGGCCAGAGCCAGCCCACCGTCAGCATCTGGCTCGCGCGGCTGCGCGAGCAGCTGCGCGACCCGCTGTTCGTGCGCACGCGCGGCGGCATGCAGCCCACGCCGCGCGCCGACCAGTTGATCGACCGCGTGCGTCAGGCGCTGGAGATCCTGAACGCGCTCGCCGGCGGCGATCCGCCGTTCGACCCGCTGACCGCGCGGCGCAGCTTCCGCATCTGCATGACCGATGCGAGCCACATCACGATCCTGCCGCGCCTGCTCGCGCACACGCGGGCCGCCGCGCCCGGGGTCCGACTGGAGGCGGAGAACATCGGCGACGAGACCGGACCGAACCTCGAGTCGGGACGCGCCGACCTCGCGATCGGCTTCATCCCGGACCTCGAGGCGGGCTTCTACCAGCAGACGCTCTACGCGCAGGACTTCGTGTGCCTGATGAGCGCGCGCCATCCGCGCGTCGGCGAGACGCTGACGCTGCGCGAGTACCGCGCCGAGCCGCACGTGTCGATCCTGTCGCGGTCGGGCTACTCGGTGATCGATGCGGCGCTGAAGGCGCAGAACGTCTCCCGGCAGGTTCGGCTCGAACTCCCCGGCTTCCTCGCGCTCGCGACGATCCTGTCGACGAGCGACCTGATCGCGACGGTCCCGCGCATGATCGGCGAGACGCTCGCCCGAATCGGGGCGCTGCGCCTGTGCCCCTGCCCGGTGAAGATCGCGCCGTTCCTGGTCAAGCAGCACTGGCACGCGCGCTACCACAACGACCCGGGCAGCCGCTGGCTGCGCTCGGTGTGCTCGCAGCTCTTCGCCCGGGCCACGCGCGTGCCGCAGGGCCGGCGCTTCACGGAAGCGCGCGCGACTCGCTGACCGGCACCGGCCTGGCCCGTGCGCCGCGCGCACCTCGCCGGAGGCACGAACGTGCGGGCGCGCGCTACGCGACCGGCACCTTGTCCTCGCGACGGGGATGCACGCCGCCGAGCCCCGGATGGTGCAGGTAGGACAGCGCCGGCAGGTAGCCCGCGTCGACCGGCAGCACGATGCCGGTGATGCACGACGCCGCGTCCGAGCAGAGGAAGAAGATGCCCTCGGCGACGTCCTCGGGCGCGACCATGCGCCCGAGCGCGCTGTGCCCGGCCATCGAGCGGGAATCGCGCTTGCCGGCGTCGATGCGGGCCTGCATCGCCTCGGTCAGCACGTAGCCGGGCATCACGGCGTTGACGCGCACGCCGTCGGGCCCCAGTTCGACGGCCAGTACGCCGGTCAGGTTCTGGACCGCCGCCTTGCTGGGGCCGTAGGCGATGAGCGGCATCGGATCGACGGCGGAGGTCGACGAAATGTTGACGATCGATCCGCGGCGGCGCTTGGCCATGAGGGGAGCGAAGGCGCGGCAGCAGAGGTAGACGCCGCGGTAGTTGATCGCCCAGACGCGGTCGTGCTCGGCCAGGTCGAACGAGGCGATGTCGGTGGCGTTCTGCAGGATGCCGGCCGAGGTCACCAGCACCTCGACCGGACCGACCGACGATTCGACGTCGGCGGCGAGCGCGTCGACCGACGCCTGCGCCGCCACGTCGACCTGCCGGTACTCGGCGTGCCCGCCGTCCGCACGGATCGCGTCGACGACCTTGCGGCCGGATTCCTCGCTCAGGTCTGCGACCACGACCACGTCGCCCGCCTTCGCGAGCCGCCGCGCCGCGGCGCGTCCGATGCCGCTGCCGCCGCCGGTGACCACCGCCACCCGTCGTTCCGCCATGTCCAACCTCCCGTGAATCGTCTTCATCGCGAACGCCTCATTCGAGCGGCACCGACAGTTTCGCGATCACCGGCGGGGTCGGCGGCCGCACGCCGCGCCACCACTCGAACGCTTCCGCCGCCTGTTCGGCCAGCATGCCGACGCCATCGGCGAGCCGGAGAGCGCCGGCGTTCCAGGCGAGGCGCAGGAACGGCGTCATGCCCTTGCCGTAGACCATGTCGTAGGCGAGGCTCCCCACGGCGAACACGCGCGGATCGAGCGGCGGCAACTCGCCGCGCAGGCTCGCGGAGGTCGCGTTGATCACGATGTCAAAGGGCTCATCGCCGAAGTCGCCGTATCCGCCGGTCACGAGGCGCTCGCGGCGCGCGAAATGCCGGCCGAGCCGTTTCGCCTTCGCCACCGTGCGGTTCGCGATCGCGAGCAGCGCCGGTCGCCCTGCGAGCAGCGGCAGCACGGCGCCGCGTGCCGCACCGCCCGCGCCCAGCAGCAGGACGCGCTTGCCGGCGAGCGCGAAACCCAGGTTGCGTTCGATGTCGTTGACGAGGCCCACGCCGTCGAAGTTCTCGGCGATCGCGCGTGCGCCGTCGAACTTCATGCAGTTGACCGCTCCCGCGGCCTTCGCCCGTTCGCTCAGTTCCGTCGCGTACTCGAAGGCGTCGATCTTGAACGGCAGCGTCACGTTGATGCCGCGCCCGCCTCGAGCGCGGAACGCGTCCACGGCGGCCGCGAAGCCGCCCACCGGCGCCTCGATCGCGTCGTAGCTCAGGTCCTGCCCGGTCTCGCGCGCGAAGGCCCCGTGGATCATCGGCGACTTCGTGTGCGACAGCGGATGGCCGAACAGCGCGTAGCGGTCAGTCATGGTCGTGACTCGGGTGCGGCTCGCCGCGAGGTCATCGGGGCGGTGCGTACGCGCGCATCCAGAGTTCGATGCCGCGGACGCACGCGACCAGCGTCCGGTTGACCGGCGTCGGGACACCGCAGCGCTCGCCGCCGCGGACCACCGAGCCGTTGATGAAGTCGATCTCGGTCGGCAGGCCCTTCTCGATGCTCTGCAGGATCGACGCCTTGAACTCGGGCGGCAGGCCGGCCGCGGCGAGCTTCCACGCGTGCTCCGGGTCCTCGTTCGAGAGCCGGACGCCCAGCGCCTTCGCGACGGCGATCGTCTCCCTGACCGCCGCGAGCGCCGTCTCGTGGACCTCCGGCACGCCGTAGAGCCCGCCGTAGGGCAACCGCGTGATGCCCGACAGGGCGCCGGTCGCGACGTTGATCTGCAGCTTGTCCCACATCGTGCCCAGGATGTTGTCGCTCGCGACGGTGGCGAGGCCGGCTCGCCCGAACGTCTCGGCGATGCGCGCGACGCGCTCGCTCCGGCGCCCGTCCAGTTCGCCGATGTGCGTCTCCTTGCCGCGCGTGCCGGCGATCACGTGCCCGGGCTCCAGCATCACGCCGCCGGTGTAGGTCTTGCCGGCGAGCGTGCGCTCGCGACCGACGATCTCCGCGATGATGTCCTCGTGCCCGAGCCCGTTCTGCAGCGACATCACGACGGTCTCGGGACCGACGATCGGGCGCGCCGCGACGACGGCATCACGCGTGTGATACGACTTCGTGAGCACGACGACGAGATCGACCGGATCGATGCCGTCGCAGGAGGTGCGCGCCCGCACCTTCACCGTCCGGTCGACGCCGCCGTCGCGCAGCGTGAGGCCGCGCGCGTTCATCGCGTCGACGTGCGCCTGCCAGGTGTCGACCAGCCAGACCTCGTGCCCGCCTTCGGTGAGCACGCCGCCCAGGGCGCTCCCGAGCGCGCCGGCGCCCAGCATGCAGATCCTCATCGTCGACTCCCCTGGTCAGTTCGTGGCGATCGAGCGGCCGCTTCGCGCGGCCTCGACGATCGCGTCGACCACGCGCAGGTTCGCGAGGCCGTCGCGCGCGGAGACCAGCGGCTTCGCGGCGCCGCGGATCACGTCGCAGAAATGCGCGATCTGGCGCTCCAGCGGGTCGGCGGACGCGAGCGACACCACCTCGTGCCGCAGCGGCTTGTGCCACGACCGGCCGGCCTCGTCCGGGTAGCGGGCGAGCCGCATCGTCGGCACCGCGAGCGAACCCATCGTGCCGACGACGAGGTAGCAGTCGTCGCGGTCGGTGCGGGCGGGGCCGTAGCGCGGGTCCTCGCCGGACGCGTGCTCCCAGCTTCGGTCGGACGCTCCGGTGTCCGACAGCAGGAACGTGCCCAACGCCCCGTTCGCGAACCGGAGCGCGATCGCCGCGGTGTCCTCGACCGGAAAGCCGCGCGTCGCGTTGGACGTGAAGGCCTCGACCGCGACGATCTCGCCGGCGAGCGCGCGCAGGTTGTCGATCTCGTGGATCATGTTGAGCAGGATCGGCCCGCCGCCGGGTTCGCGACGCCAGGCGTTCGCGCCGTCGAAATAGCCTTCGTTCTCCGCCTTGTAGAACACCGCGGTGCCGCTGATCGCGACCAGCCGCCCGAGGGCTCCACCGCGCACCGTCTCCACCGCCTTCGCCATGATCGCGCTGTGCCGGCGGTGGTGGCCGACGAGGATCGGGACGCCGGCGGCTTCGGCGGCCTCGCACATCCGGACACCGGCATCGAACGTGTGCGCGACCGGCTTCTCGACCAGGGCAGGCAGCCGCGCCGCGATGCATTCGAGCGCGTGCTCCAGATGGAGCTGATTGGGCGTGGCGAGGACCACGCCGTCGGGGCGGTCGCGGGCTATCAGTTCATCGAGCGTCCGGTGGAGAGGCACCGCGTGCGCGCGCGCTAGGTCGGCCGCGGCAGGCGAAGGGTCGACGATCGCCGAGAGCCGGCAGCGTCGGTCGCGCGCGTGGAGCCGGTCGATCATCTCGATGTGGCGGCGCCCGATCAGGCCTGCGCCGGCGACGGCGATCCTGAGTTCGTTCATCGAAGGATCCGGAAGTAACGGCGATCGGATGCGAATCAGCGGAGCGACGGTGCGCGGCCGATGCGTCCGCCGCCGGCCATGTCCGTCATCGCGTCGTCATCCGTGGGTCGCCCGGTCTTCGCGCGGGCGCCAGCGAGCGAGCACGGAGAGCGCACCCTCGCGCGCGCGGATCGCGCTTTCCAGCGGCGAGACACCCGGCAGGCTGAGGTTCGAGACCGATTCGGTGGACAGCGGAACGCCCTCGGGCAGCGCGTTCATCAATTCGACGAGCGGCAACTCGCCCTCGCCCGGGGGCAGGCGTCGCGCGCGCGCTTCCGTCGGGAACTCCGCTTCCGGCGGCGCGGCGAGCGGGGCATCGCAGAGCTGGACATGTCCGACGAGTCGGGCCGGCACGCGCGCGAGGTCGGCCGCGGTTCCGCCCGAGCGGACCACGTGCAGCAGATCGACGAGGATGCGGCCGTTGGGCCGGCCGGCGCGCGTGACGACTTCGAGGGCGTCAGAGATCGACGCGATCGGCTTGCGCCAGCGCATGAATTCGACGTCGACGCCCAGGCCGTGCCGGGCGGCGACGTCGCACAGCGCGCCGAAGTGGTCGACGTTCCGCGCGAGGTCAGGGTCGTCGCCGCTCGCGCCGCAGTTGACGCGCTTCGCGCCCAGTTCAGCCGCCGTCGCCATCCAGCCGTCGAGTGCGGCGACGTCGAGGTCGCGCGAGAGCTGGATGAACTCCGCGTCGAAGACCTCGACGCCGGCCTCCCGCGCGGCGGCGCGCAGCGCGGCGACCTGGCGTCGCTCGACCGGATACACCTTCGTGCCCGGCGCCGCCGAATGCATCCGCAGGCCGACCCGCTGGTAGCCGGCGCGCGCCGCGACGTCGAAGAGTTCGGGCGGTCCGAAGTCGAGCAGCGGCAGATGCGCGATGCCCAGCGCGAAGCCGGCGGCGTCGGTCATGGCGTTCTCCATTGTGCGTCGCGCGCCGAGGCGAACAGCGCTTCGATGACGCGCAGCGTCGTCGCCGCGTCCTCGACCGGCCAGTTCGGCACGCGCTCGCCCAGCACATGGCGCGAGAACCGCTCGAACTGCAGCGCGTATTGGTTGACCGGATCGAAGGTCCAGGTGCGCGTCGGCATCGAACCGCCGCTCCCTTCGTCGCCGACGAACACCCGGCAGGCCGTCGGACGGCCGTGCGCGTAGGGGAAGTCGCAGGCGAGCCAGCCGCGGCTGCCCAGCACGGTGAACTGCTGGTGCGACGCCCAGGCGTTCGGGCCGCCCTGGCTCGACACGCTGATCGTGGCGTGACGACCCCCGTAGTCGAGGATCGCCGTCGACAGGCGGTCGATCCGGAAGCGCGGGTCGATGTCGAGCGCGCCGATCACCCGGCCGGGCGCGCGGCCGTAGACGAGCGTGCACGCGCTGATCGCGTAGGAGCCGAGATCGTAGAGCGCGCCGCCGCCCTTGTCCGGCTGGTTGCGGATGTCGGCGGGGTCGTGGAACTGCTTGGCGAGCGTGGCGTGCACCGACAGCGGTTCGCCGATGGCGCCCTGGTCGAGGAGTTCGCGGATCTTCGCCCACTGCGGATGGTTGCGGTAGGAGAATGCTTCCTCGATGTGGCGGCCGGTGCGGTCGCGCGCGGCGGCGAGTGTCGCGACCTCGGCCGACTTCAGCACGAGCGGCTTCTCGCACAGCACGTGCTTGCCGGCGTCCAGCGCGCGCACCGACCACTCCAGGTGCAGGTGGTTGGGCAGCGGGACGTAGAGGGCGTCGACGCCGGGGTCGGCGAGCAGCGCCTCGTAGGATCCGTGCGCGCGCGGCGCGCCGAACGCGTCGGCCATCGCGCGAGCCTTCGCGAGGTCGCGCGAGCCGATGGCGACGAGCGTGGCGTGTTCCGCGTCGGCGATCGCGGGCAGCGCCCGCGCCCGCGCGATGTCGGCGGTGCCGAGGACGCCCCAGCGGATCGTGTCCATCGAGGTTTCCCGCCCGGTCAGTAGGTCGCGCGACCGCCGGAGAGGTCGAAGGTGAAGCCGGTGCAGAACGTGCACTCGGGACCGACGACCCAGGCGACCATCGCCGCGATCTCGGGGATCGTGAGCAGCCGTCCCATCGGGATCTTGGCCTTGGTCGACGCGATGTGCTCGGCGGTCATCTCGCGGAACAATTCGGTCTCGGTCATGACCGGCGCGAGCGCGTTGACCAGCACGCCGCTGCCGACGAGTTCGCGCGCGATCGACTTCGTGTACCCGATGACGCCGGCCTTCGCGGCCGCGTACGCCGCGATGTTCTGCACGCCTTCCTTGCCGGCCGCCGACGAGATGTTGAGGATGCGTCCGTAGCCCGCCGCCCGCATTCCCGGGATCGCGGTGCGGCAGCAATGGAACACGCCGGTCAGGTCGATCGCGAGGACCTTGTGCCAGGCGTCGACCGGGTATTCCCAGGTCGGCGCGACCGGACCGTTGATGCCGGCGTTGTTGACCAGGATGTCGACGCGACCGGTGCGCGCGATCGTCTGCGCGTGCGCGCGCTCGACCGAGGCCAGATCCGCGACGTCGGTCTCGACCAGCGCCGCCGGAGCGAAGCCGGCGGTCGCCTCGTCGAACGGTGCCAGATCGCGATCCCAGATCGCGACCTGTGCACCGTCGCGTGCGAGGCGCTGCGCGATGCCGAGCCCGATGCCACGCGCCGCGCCGGTGACGACGGCGACCCGTCCGGCGAGCGGACCTGCGGTCACTTCGACGCCCAGGCGGGCCTCAACGTCTCGATGACCTGGGCCCGGCCGTTGACGATCTTGACGATGAAGCTCTCGCGGTCGAGGTCGCCCTTGTCGTCGTAGCGGACGTCGAAGAGGAGTCCCGGATAGTCCTTCGCGGCGAACTGCGCGCCGTGCAGCGTGGCGGCGAACGCCTTGTGGTCGAACTTGCGGAGCTTGTCCTGGACCGCCCGGATCGCCCAGGCGCCGGTGTAGCCCTTCATCGCGTTGTGATCCGGCCGCATCTTGAACTCGGCCTCGTACTTCTTCGCGAACGCCTGGACGGTCGCGTTCGGCGCGTCGGCGGTGAGGCCGACGTGCGCAATGACGCCGTTGGCGGCGTCGCCGGCCAGCTCGACGACCTTCTCGTTGGCGAGCGTCGTCTCCCCGACGATCGGCTTGTCGTAGCCCTGCTTGCGCAGTTCGCGCAGCGCGCGCGCCGATTCCTCCTCGTGCAGGTAGACGAACAGCACGTCGGCGTTCGCCTGCTTCGCGCGGAGCACCGGGCCGGAGAAGTCGACCTGCGGCACGTCGGTCGAGATGTCGGCGACGACCTTGATGCCGGCCGCGCCGAGGTCCTTGACGATCGCGTCGCGGCCGCCCTTGCCGAAATCGGAGTTCGCGAACAGCACTGCGACCGACTTCGCCTTCAGGTAGTCCTTGATGTAGCGCACGACCTTGGGCATCGCCGCCGCCTGCGTGAACGACGTGCGGAAGACGAACGGGTTGCCCTGCTGCGTGATCGCGGCCGCTTCGCCGCCGATGATGTTCGGCACCTCGGAACGGCGCGTCTCCTGCATGCTGACGAGGATCGAGCCGGAGAACACCGGGCCGATGACGATGTAGGCCTGGTCGTCGATCGCGCGCTGCGCGAGTCCCTTCGCGATGCCGGGATTGGTCTGCGTGTCGGACGACGTGTATTCGATCGGCCGGCCGTTCAGGCCGCCGGACGCGTTGATCTCGCGGACCGCGAGCGTCACGCCGTTGTTGAAGTTGGTGCCGGCGGTCGCGCCGGGGCCGGACAGCTCGACCAGGCCGGCGATCTTCACCGGCTGGGCGAAGGCGGCGCCGGAGGCGACGGCCAGTGCGACGGCGAGCGCGGTCACGATGGGGCGGAATGGTCGAATCATCGGGATCCTCCGGAATCGGGTGTCGAGGCGGTGGGCGCGCGGATCGGGGAACCGGAGACCGGTTCGGCAGAGCGGCCACGGTGAACCGACGATACGAGCGATCCGGCACGCTGTCGATGCGATGGGGCCAATGCGCAGCATGTCGAAACGCAATAATGCAGCGGTGGCGGGTGCGAGCCGGTGCCCCGGCGCGAATGCGCATGCCACAATCGGCCGATGGTCAACCGCTCCGAATCGCCGCGCGCACTCGGCGAGGCGATGTCCGAGGCTGGATGCGCCAGGGTGCGGGCGACGAGAGCCTCCGCATGACGACGACGGCCCGCGGCGCGCTCCTCCTCCTGTTCGACGTCTCCCCCGACGCCGTCGCGGAGCACGACGACTGGCACACGCGCGAGCACCTGCCGGAGCGCCTCGCGATCCCCGGCTTCGTCCGCGGCACGCGATGGACGCGCGAGCGGGGATCGCCGCGCTACTGCGTGATCTACGACGTCACCGCCCCCGATGTCCTCGAATCGCCGGCGTACCGCGAACGACTCGACCATCCGCCACCGTGGACCACGCGGATGATGGCGAGGTACGCGGGCATGCGGCGGACGCTGTGCGAAGTCGTGGCGGGCGGCGGCGAGGCGGTCGGCGGGTGGAGCCTCGTTGCGCCGTTCGCACCGGACGAAGGCCGCTTCGACGAGGTCCGGCGCTGGCTCGTCGACGACGCACTGCCCGCTGCGATTCCGCGCCGGGGCCTCGCGTCGTGGCGGCTGCTCGTGAACACGCGCGATGCGGCGATGACACGGGAGCAGGCGATCCGCGGTCGCGACGGCTCGGTGGCCTTCGCGCTCGTCGTGACCGGATACGACGAAGCGGCGATCACGGAACTCGCCGCGCGCGATCTCGCGGCACCCCGCTGGGCCCGGCAGGGCGCGAACCGCGTCGAGCCCGCGGTCTACCGGCTCGGCTGCACGATCGGCGCCGCCTGAATCGGGTGCGCCGCGGGATGCCTTCCGCGACGCGCGGACCGACGCGCTCGCGTCAGAACGGGTTGTTCGGCGGAAGCGTCTGCAGCACGACCTGCTTGCCGTTGCGGATCTCGACGATGTAGCTCTCGCGGTCGGGGTCGCCGTTCTTGTCGAACTTGACGCTGACGAGGATGCCCGGGTAGTCCTTCACGTGCAGCGGCGTGTCGCGCAGCGCGGCGTTGAACGCCTTCGGATCGACCTTGCCGATCTTCTCGCTCACCGCCTTGATGATGTACGGCACCGAGTAGCCCTGGATGCCGTTGTGGTCCGAACGCACCTTGAACTCGCGCTGGAACTTCTCGTCGAAGGCCTTCATCACCGCGGTCGGCGCGTCGGGGGTCAGCGCGACGTGGCCGCGGATGCCGTTGGCGGCATCGCCGGCGAGCTCGATCGCCTTCTGGCTGATGATCGTCGCCTCGCCGACGATCGGCTTCGCGTAGCCCTGCTTGCGCAGTTCGCGCGCGAGCCGCGCGGACTCCTCCTCGTTGGTGTAGACGAACAGCACGTCCGAGTTCGACTGCTTCGCCTTCAGCACCGCCGACGAGAAGTCGACCTGGTTCTGGTCGGACGAGATGTCGGCGCCCACCTTGAGGCCGAGCTTCTGCGCCGCGCGCAGGAACTCGTCGCGCCCGCCCTTGCCGAAGTCGGTGTTGATCCAGATGATGTCGACCGAGCTGGCCTTGAGGTCGTCCTTGATGTAGCGCGCGACCTTGGGCATCGACGTGGTCTGCGTGAAGTTGGTGCGGATCACGTAGGGGTTGCCCTGCTGCGTGATCGACGCGGCGGCGGCGCCGGTGAAGTTCGGGATCTCGGCGCGGCGCGTCTCGACGGCGCTGACCACCATCGCGCCCGAGAGCGTCGGGCCGATCACCGCGAACGCGCCCATGTCGACCGCGCGCTGGGCCATCGCCTTCGCGACGCCGGAGTTGCTCTGCGCGTCGAGCGTCACGGTCTCGAACTTGCGTCCGAGGACGCCGCCCGAGGCGTTGATCTCCTTGACGGCGAGTTCGACGCCGTTGCGGTAGTTCGTGCCGGCCGTCGCGATCGCGCCGGAGAGCTCCAGCACGTTGACGAGCTTGATCGTGTCCTGCGCGTGGACGAATGCGGGTGCCGCGGCGAACGCGAGCGTCGCGGTGGCGAGAACGAAGCGGGTCTTCATCATGGTCTCCGTGGGGTGACGTGGCGTCGCGCGCGAGCGGATCGCACGCGACAGAGTCCCGTGGCGTGAAACGGGGGGACGGGCGCGTCAGCGCCCGCCGCGGGCTCGGGCGACGATGTCGTAGAGCGCCTTCAAGTCGGCGATCGGCATCTGGCCGGGCGCCGACGCCCCCTCGCCGATCGCGAACGAGAGCGACGAGCCGAACACGCCGCCGATCATCCGCGTGACCGCGCCGAGCGGGCCCATCGACATGCTGATGAGCGGCACGCGCGACTTCGACTCCGCCTGCGCGGTCGCGGCGAGCAGCGCGAGCACGTCGGCGCGGTCGCGCGGCATCACCGCGACCTTCGCGACGTCGGCGCCCAGCCGCTCGGCCTCGAGGAAGCGTCCGACGAGGAAGTCGACGCCCGGCGTGTAGCCGAAGTTGTGGTACGAGAGGACGAGATGCGTCCCCGACGCGCGCGTCGCGGCGCGCACCTCGCGGACCTGTTCGGGGTCGTTGCCCATCTCGAAGTCGATCAGGTCGACGAGGCGGCTCGCGGCGACGGCGCCGTAGAGCTCCACGACCTCGGCGTCGCCGATCGGGACCGCCTCGCCGCCCTCGCGGATCGAGCGGCGCGTGAAGAGGATCGGCGTATCGCCGGCGATCGCGCGCAGCGCACGGCCCGCGTCGAGCACGGCCGCGGTGTCGGCGATCGCCTCGAAGTAGTCGACGCGCCACTCGATCACGTCGGGACCCTTGGCGTGGACGTTCGCGGTCTCCGCGAGGAGGCGCTCGCGCGTGCGCCCGACGAGCGGCGAACAGATCAGCGGACGGTCGCCGCCGAGCGTGCGGCCGCGCAGGGTGAGGGGCTTGCCGGGAGTCATTGCGGTGTCCTTGCGATGTGTCGTGGAGCCGTGGCCGCCGCGGATCGCCCGCCCGGCCGCGGCGAGTCAGGCGGCGGCGGGCGCGGCGGTCCCCCTGCCTGCGCCGAGGAACAGGCGGTTCAGGTCCGGGTCGCCCAGGAGCTCGGACGCGGGACGGTCGAGCGCGAGCCGGCCCATCTCGAGCACGAGCGCGCGGTTCGAGTACTTGAGCGCGGTGCGCACGTTCTGCTCGACCATCAGCACCGTCGTGCCCGCATCGGCGAGGGTGCGCAACAGCGTCATCACGTCGCGGACGAGGATCGGCGACAGGCCGATCGACGGTTCGTCGATCAGCAGCACGCGCGGGCGAAGCAGCAGCGCGCGTCCGATCTCGAGCTGCTTCTGCTCGCCGCCCGACATCGTCGACGCCTGGTTGTCGAGCCGCTCGCGGATCCGCGGAAAGCGCTGCAGCACTTCCTCCATGCGTCCGGGCAGCTCGCCGTGCGGCAGCGTGATGCCGCCGAGCTCGAGGTTGTGGCGCACGGTGAGCGACGGGAACAGGTTGCGCCCCTGCGGCACGTAGGCGATGCCCTCGCGCAGGAGTTCGCGCGGCGGGCGGCCGTTGATCCGGCGACCTTCGAAACGCACCTCGCCCGAACGCGGCACGAGGAACCCGAACAGCGTCTTCAGCACGGTCGACTTGCCGGCGCCGTTCGGCCCGATCAAGAGCGTGATCTCGCCCGCCCGGGCGTCGAGCGTGGTCTCGTTCAGGATCGTGAGGCTCGGCGAGTAGCCGGCGACGACCTTGTCGAACTCGATGATCCGGTCGGTCACGGTCAGTTCCCCAGGTAGGCCTCGAGCACGGCGGGATTGGACTGCACGACGGCGGGCTTGCCTTCGGCGAGCACCTTGCCCTCGACCATGCAGATCACGTGCGGGCAGAGCTTCATGATGAAGTCCATGTTGTGCTCGATGACGACGAAGCTGCCGCCCTGCGTCCGGTTGAGCTCGACCAGGAGCTCGCGCAACTGGTCGACGAGGCTCGGGTTGACGCCGGCGCAGGGCTCGTCGAGCAGCACGAGCCTGGGCGTGGGCATGAACGCCATCGCGATGTCGATCAGCTTCTGCTGGCCGTAGGAGAGCCGGCCCGCGAGCTCGTGCGCGACGTGCTTCAGCCGGAACAGCTCGATCATCTCGTCCGCGCGATGGCCGAGCCCCGCATCGGGCGCGGCGAACAGCCGGCCGGGCAGCGTGCCCTTGAACTCCTGCGCTGCGACGATCAGGTTGTCGCGCACCGAGAGTTGCCCGAACACCTGCAGCGTCTGGAACGTGCGTCCGACACCGCGCCGCGAGAGTTCGAGCGGCGACATGCCGGTGATGTCCTCGCCGCAGAACTCGACGCCGCCCGACGTCGGTCGGATCTGGCCGAGGATGGCGTTGAACAGCGTCGTCTTGCCGGAGCCGTTGGGGCCGATCACGCCGACGATCTCGCCGGGGCCTACCTTGAACGACACGCCGTCGACGGCCTTGATCGCGCCGTAGTGCTTGCGCAGGTCACGGACCTCGAGGAATGTCTGGCCGCTGGAAGGCGCTCCCCGGGGCGGCGTCGCCGCGTTCATTGCGGCCCCCCCTTGCGGTCGAGCCGCTCCTTGATCGACAGGAGCCCCCCCGGCAGCCAGATCATCAGCGCGACGACGGCGGCGCCGAAGAACGCGAGGTACCAGACCTGCATGAACTTGAGCCACGGAATCGACGAGCCGCGCATGAACTCCGGCAGGAGGACCACGATCGCCGTGCCGAGCGCCGGTCCGTAGAACCGGCCCGATCCGCCGACGATGACCGCCAGCAGCATCATGAGCGAGGTCGAGAAGTGGAACGGCCCGGGCTCGATGAACTCGACGAGCGACGCGTAGTAGACGCCGCCGATGCCCGCGCAGGCCGCGCCGATCGCGAAGGCGAGCAGCGTGTACGCGGTGATGTTGATGCCGAGGCTCTCCGCGCGGATCGGATTGTCGCGCAGCGCCGCGAACGCGCGCCCCCAGGGCGAGCGCAGCAGCCACCACAGGACGCCGCCGAGCACGACCAGCGAGCCCAGTGTCCAGTACCAGTACGCGACGTGACCTCCGAGGTCGACGCCCAGGATCGTCGGCCGGGGAATGCCGGAGATGCCGAACGTCCCGCCGGTGATCGCCTCCTCGTTGCGCATCGCGAGGTAGACGAGCACGTTGAATCCGAGCGTGGCGAACGCGAGGTAGTGGTGCTGGACGCGGAGCGCGGGGAAGCCCAGCGCGAGGCCCAGCACGAAGCAGGCGATCGCCGCGACCGGGAGCACGAGCAGGAACGGCCAGGAGAGCTTGAGCAGGATCGCGGCGAGGTAGGCGCCGATGCCGAAGAACGCGGCCTGGCCGAGCGACATCTGGCCCGCGTAGCCGACGGTGAGGTTGAGGCCCATCGTCGCCATCAGGTAGACCGCCCACAGCGTGAGCAGGTAGACCTCGCTGCGCTTCAGGAACAGCGCGACGATCGCGAACGCGGCGAGCACCGCGCCCAGGACCAGCAGGTGGTTGCGCGCGCTCATACCTTGCGTTCCTCCGCCTTGCCGAGCAGACCCTCGGGGCGCCACAGGATCACGACGAGGAAGAGCATCAGCGCGACGCCCTCCTTGTACGCCGGGGACCAGTAGAAGCCCACGAGATTCTCGAGGACGCCGATCAGCACGCCGCCCACCAGCGCGCCGCGGGTCTGGTTGAACCCGCCGATGATCGCCGCGAAGAACGCCTTGAGGCCGAGCGATTCGCCCATGTCGAACTTCGCGAGATAGGCCGGCGTGACGAGGAGCGCCGTGACCACCGCGAGGACCGCGTTGATCAGGAACGTGTAGAGGACCATGCGCTTCGCGTCGATGCCCAGCACGCGCGCCGCGTCGGTGTTCTGCGCGACCGCCTGCATCGCGCGGCCGGTGACCGTCCGCGTGACGAACGTCTGGAGGGCCACGATGATCGCGCCGGCGAGAACGAGCGTCCCGACATCCGCGTAGGAGACGGTGACGCCCGCGATCGAGAACACCCCGGCCGGGAACGGGCTCGCGAACTGGTGCGCCTCCGCGGAGTATCCGGCGCGCACGATCGTCTTGAGCGAGATCGCCAGTCCCAGCGTCGCGATGACCAGCGGAATGACGCCGTGCCGGATCAGCGGGTCGACGATCGCCTTCTTGAATCCGACGCCCAGCACCAGCATCGCCACCGCGCAGGTGACGAGGAACGCGAGCCACAGCGGCGCGCCGAAGCTCATGCAGAGGAGCATCGTGAAGGCGGGCAGCATGACGAACTCGCCCTGCGCGAAGTTGATCGTCCCCGAGGCCTGCCACAGCAGCGTGAAGCCGAGCCCGGCCAGCGCGTAGATCGCGCCGGTCGCGGTTCCCGAGACGACGAGCTGGATCAGTTCGTTCATGGTGTGCGTCCCATGTCGCGCGTTCGGCCGGCGGGCGCGCCGACGGGTTCGAAGTCGTGATGGACGTTCAACCGATCACCCCTTGTAGCCGAACAGCCGCGGCAGCCAGAGGACGAGGTCCGGCACGAATGCGATCAGCATGAGCGCCGCGACCATCACGTAGAGGAACGGCATCACCTCGCGCACGAGGTCCCTCAGCGGCACGTCGGCGACCTTGGTCATCAGGAACAGCAGCAGGCCGTAGGGCGGAGTGACGAGGCCGAGCATGATGTTGACCACCGCCATCACGCCGAAATGGACCGGGTCGACCCCGACCGAGGCGGCGGTCGGCAGCAGCACCGGCAGGATCACGAGGATGATCGTCGTCCCTTCGAGGAAGCAGCCCAGCAGGAGCAGCAGCACGTTGACCAGCAGCAGGAACGCGATCGGCGACAGATCGTAGGTCTGCAGCACCGCCGTCAGCGTCTTCGGAATGTTCTCGGCGGTGATGACGTAGTTGAGCACCAGCGCGGCGGCGATGAGCATGCCGATCGACACGGTCACCCGCCCGCAGGTCGCGAGCGAATGGTAGATGCTCGCCGGGGTCACGCTCCGGTAGAGGAACGCCGAGATGAGAAGCGCGTAAAGGGCGGCGACGGCGGCGGCCTCGGTCGGCGTCGTGACGCCGCTGTAGAGGCAGCCCAGCAGGACGACCGGCATCAGGAGCGCCGGGGTCGCGCGCCAGGTGATGCGCGGCAGCTCGCGCAGCGGCACCCTCTCCTCGACCGGGAAGTTGCGCCGCTTCGCCATCCTCGCGATCAGGCCCATCTGCACGGCGCCGAGCAGGATGCCCGGGACCACGCCTCCGAGGAACAGGTAGAAGATCGACGTGTCGGAGATGAGCGCGTAGAGCACGAGGGGGATCGAAGGCGGGATGATCGGCCCCAGCACCGACGACACGCAGGTCAGCGCGGCGGCGAACGCCGCGGTGTACTTGCCGTCGCGCGTCATCAGCGTCTGCATGATCTTGCCGGAGCCCGCGGCATCGGCGAGCGCCGAGCCCGACATGCTGGCGAACACGATGCTCTGCAGGACGTTCACCTGCGCGAGGCCGCCCCGGAAGCGCCCGACGATCGCGTTGCAGAAGCGCAGCAGGCGATCCATGATCGCGCCGGAGTTCATGAACTCGGCGGCGAGGATGAACAGCGGAATGGCGAGCAGCAGCTGGCTCCCCATCATGCCGTTCAGCAACTGCTCGGCGGCCGTGCCGAGGTCCTGTCCGGACAGGAAGAGCCACAGGATCGAACCGCCGATCATCGAGTAGGCGACCGGGAGCCCCGCGAGGCTCAGGCCGACGATGGCGATGAGCGCGAGGGAGAACGGGCTGGCGAGGTTCATAGTCCGGAGGTCGTCTTGGTCACGTCGATCTCTTCGGTCGCGCGGCCGGTGACGGCGCCGATGAGCGCCCATGCATAGCGCACGACGACCGCGACCGAGAAGACGATGTAGACCGAATAGAGGATGTCGAGGCGGATCTTGAGGTAGGACGAGCTCTCGACCTTCATGAACGCCACGTAGTCGACGCTGGCCGGCAGCGCCAACCCGAACAGGACGATCGCGCAGAGCGCGACCGCGAATCCGGCGACGCGGCGTCCGATCGGACCCAGCCGGTCGGAGATCAGGTCGAAGCGGATCTCCTCGCTCTCCTTCAGCCAGAACGCGGAGCCGAGCAGCGTGATGTAGAGCCAGGTGATCACGGAGAGCTCGGAGGTCCAGCCGACCGGGAAGTTGAGGAAGTAGCGGAAGACGATCTGCAGGATGAAGCAGACGAACATGATCGCGAGCAGCGCCGCGACGACGTTCTCCGCGCGCCGCCTCATCCAAGCGACGAGACCTGCAATGCTCATGACCTGCCCCCCCTCGCGGCGGTCCGCCGCTCGATTCGCGGCCGGCGGCGGAGACCGCGGCTGCGGCCACCGCCCCGGACCCGTGCGGTTACCTGACCGCGAGGATCTTGTCGTGGATCCCCGGCGCCCACGCCTTCGCCTCGTCGGAGGCGAGGTACACCTTCTGGGCGTAGGCGCGGAACGCCGCCTGGTCGGGAACGTAGACGTCGAGGCCGGCCTTCTTGAACTTCTCCGCGAGTTCGGCCTCCCGCTTCAGGTGCTCCTGGACGCTCCAGGCGAGCGCCTTGTCCGTCGCGGCCTGGAGGTTCTTCTGCTTCGCGGCGCCGAGCGCGTTCCAGCTCTTGAGGCTCATCGAGAGCACGTCGAACGCGACCAGATGCGAGGTCAGCACGATCTGCGACATGACCTCGTAGAACTTCATGTTCTCCACGTTCGGCAGCGGATTGTCCTGCCCGTCGATCGCGCCCGTCTGCAGACCGGTGTAGGTTTCCGCGTACGCCATCGGCGTGGGGTTGGCGCCCAGCGAGCGGCCGAGGAGCTGCCAGGCGTCGCCCGGGGGCATGCGCAGCTTGATGCCCGCCAGGTCGGCCGGCGTGTTGATCTTCTTCTTCGGCCTGAGGCCCACCTGCCGCGTGCCGTAGAACGTCGGCCCGAGGATCTTGATCCTGAGCTTGGTCTCGGCCTCGTTCTTCATCTGCGCGCCGAGCGGGCTCGCGAAGAACGCGAGCACGTGATGCGCGTCGCGGAACGTGTAGGCCGACGTCAGCACCGACCAGGCGGGCATCTGCTTGCTGATGTCCTGCGGAGCGACGTTCCCGAGCTCCAGGTTGTCGCGCTGCAGCGCGACCAGTTCCGTGCCCTGCTTGAACAGCGTGCCGCCGTAGAACGGCTCGATCGTGGCATCGGCCGCGACGTCCTTCGCGAGCATCCGGATCATGTCGGCCCGGATGTCCTTGTCGGAGAAGACGGCGGCGAAGCGCAGCGTCGGCTTGTCCTGCGCGAAGGCAGCGGGAACGATGCTCGCCGCAGCGAGCGCGCCGCCGGCCTTGAGCAGCGTACGTCGATCAATCGTGATGCCCATCGGATCTCTCCTCGATGAAGACTGCGTCCTGAACTCCCGCGCCCCGCAGGGCGCAGGCCAACTCAACCTGATGCAGGCGACGCCGGAGCATCGCCCATGGGCGCTCGCGCACGGCCATCCGCCGAGGAGGGCCCGTTCGCACGACGGTCCGGATCGAAATGCCGCGGCACGGGTGCGCTCCTCAGTAGGAGACCTTCGCGACGGCGCGCAGCTCGTCGGGGGTCGCGGTGCCGAAGCCGAAGAACTCGAGATACGGCGGGATCATCTCGAACAGCATGTCGGTGCCCACCTGGTAGCGGCAGCCGCGCGCGCGCGCGGCCTCGAGCAGCGGCGTGATCTCCTGCTTCATCACGACCTCCCCGACGAACGTCGACGTCGAGAGCCGGGCGACGTCGAACGGCAGGGGGTCGCCGGGATTCATGCCGAGCGGCGTCGCGTTCACGGCGAGATCGTAGCCTGCCGGGTCGTTCGTGGCGACCGCGACATGGGTCGCCGGATAGTGGAGGCGCAGCCGCCGGGCCAGTCCGTCCGCGGTGGCGGCATCGACGTCGCTCACGGCGATCGAGGACGCGCCGTCCGCGGCGAGCGCCGCGGCGATCGCCGACCCCACTCCGCCGGATCCGACGACGAGGCAACGCGATCCCGCGACCCGGAAGCCCTTCCGCGCGAGGCCGCGCGCGAAGCCCGTACCGTCGAAGTTGTCCCCGGCGAAGGTCCCGTCGTCGCGGCGGAGCACCGCGTTGCACGACCCGGCGATTTCGACCGCCTTCGACCGCTCCGCCAACAGCTCGACGACCGCGACCTTGTGCGGCATCGTGATCAGCGCGCCGCGCACGTTGCGCACGTGCGCCATGGCCCGCATCACCGAAACGAAGTCGTCCGCGACCACCGCCATCGGCACGACGACCGCGTTCACCCCGCGACGCTCGAACCAGGGGTTGTAGATCATCGGCGCCTTGAACGACCCGGTCGGGTAGCCGATGTGCGGCAGGAGGAGCGTCAGGCCGTTGATCATGGCGTTCGCGGCGGGATCGCTGTCGGGCCGCCGGTCAGTGCGCCGCGAGCGCTTCGGCGCCCTTCGCGTGCGCGGCGAAGTAGGTCTTGGCGGATTCCAGGCAGCGGAACGCGTGCTCGGCGTAGCCCATCTCGTCGGAGCGCGCCAGGTGCGGCAGCTCGATCGAATACGGCATTCGCGGCAGGCGCGCGAGGATCCCCGCGATGTCGATGCCGCCCTCGCCGCAGTAGAGCCGCTCGGCGCGCATGATGTGGATCATCCGCTCGTGGTCCGCGGGAATCTCGGCGGACGCGTCGCAGATCTGCGCGAAGTGGAACCAGCCGCGCGGCACGGCGTCGAGCGCCTCGACACGGTCGCGGGCCCGATGGAAGTGGTGGGTGTCGATCATCAGCCCCGCGTTGTCGCGCTTCACGGCGCGCAGCACGTCGAGCGCCTGAGCGAGGTTGGTGACGGCGGCGACCGGCACCGGCTCGAGGTCGACGGTGAGGCCGTAGCGCGCGGCGAGGTCGCACAGGCGGGCGAACTTGTCGACGACCATCGCGCGGTCGCCGGTCCAGATCGACGAGAGCACCGCGCGCGCGCCGAGTTCCGCGGCGACGGCGATCGCCGGCTCGTAGGACTCGGGCTCGACGTCCGCGAGGATCCGCGCGAGTTCGATGTCGTGGACGCGCACGCCGGTCGCGGCGAGCGCCGCCCGGGTCTGGCGCAGCATCTCGGGCTTCTCGGCGAGCGCCCAGTTCGGCTCGCCGGGCAACCCCATGTAGATGAGACGCGGGCTCACGTAGTCGTACCCGGCCCGGGCGGCGACGTAGACCATCTCGGGCGGCGCGAGGCCCATCACCGTCAGGTGCGCGAGCGAGTATTCCTGCTTCATCGACGGATCCTCCGGGGACGCGTGCATCAGTCCGAGGCGGGGCCGGTGGCGACGTGGTGCACCTTCCGGTCCGGCGAGTAGATGTCCATGATGTTCCAGTGCCCGGCGGTCGGCACCGGCTCGTTCTTCATGTAGACGTCGAGCACGACCGGCTTCTTCGCCTTGATCGCCTTCGCGAGCGCGGGCTTGAACTCGGCGGCCGACGCGACCTTGATTCCCTCGACGCCGTAGGCGCGCGCGATCGCCGCATAGTCGGGCGACCAGCTCCTGCCGTCCTTCTCGAACACCGTGCCGAACGTCGTGCCGTAGTGCGCGGCCTCGAGGCCCGCGATCGTGCCGAACGCGTGGTTGTTCATGATCACCCACACCACCGGGATGTCCTCCTCGAACGCGGTGGCGAGCGCGGCCGGGTTCTGGCCGAACCCGCCGTCGCCGATGAGCGCGATGACGACGCGGTCGGGCAGCGCGACCTTCGCGCCGAGCGCCGCGGGCGAACCGAAGCCCATCGTCGCGAACCCGCCGGGCGTGAAGATGCTGCCGGGCGTGTAGATCGGAAATTGCTGGCCGACGCCGTTCTTGTTCCAGCCCACGTCGGTGCACAGGATCGCGTCGCGCGGCATCACCTCGCGCAGATCGGCGAGGATGCGCTCGGGGCGCATCGGCCAGGCGTCGCTTTGCATCGCCTTGCGGTTGCCGGCGACGAACTTCGCGCGGTTCGCCGCCATCTCCGCGACGAGCTTGTCGCGCTTCACGCCCTTCGGCGCGAGCTTCCGCGCCACGCGGACGAGCGTCCTGAGCGCGAGCTTCAGGTCCGCGACCGCGCCGATCGCCACCGGATAGTTGCGGCCGATCTCGGCGGGATCGATGTCGATGTGGATCAACTTCGTCGGCGGCATCCGGAACGTGTACTTGTCCTCCCAGGAGCTGCAGTCGGCTTCCGAGAAGCGCGTGCCCAGCGCGAGGATCCAGTCGGCGGCGCGGCACTTGTCGTTGATGTACTTCGTGCCCCAGAACCCGGTCATCCCGAGCACGAGCGGGTGGTCGTCGGGCAGCGCGCCCTTGCCCATCAGCGTGTGCGCGACCGGCAGCGACAGATGCTCGGCGAGTTCGCGCATCTCGTCGGCCGCCTGCGCGAGCAGGACGCCGCCGCCCGCGTAGATCACCGGCGTCTTCGCTTCGAGCAGTGCGCTCACGATCTTCGTCGCGGTCTCGTCGTCGAGCGCGGGCTTCGCGAGCGCGCGCGTACCGGCCGCGGCGCGCTTCCAGTGCGCGGCGTCGGCAGGCTTCGAGAAGATGTCCATCGGCACGTCGACCAGCACCGGACCGGGACGTCCGCTCTCCGCGAGCGCGAACGCCTTCTCGAGGATCTCGGGCATCAGGTGCGCAGAGTCGACGCGCCAGGCGCGCTTGACGAACGGCCGGTAGATCTCGTACTGCGAGGCGTCCGCGTGCAGGTTCACCTCCTGGTGCGGATGCTTGCCGTAGTAGTGCGTCGGCACGTCGCCCGCGATCACCACCATCGGGATCGAGTCGAGCGCGGCGTTGGCCACGCCGGTCGCCGCGTTGGTGAGTCCGGGCGACAGGTGCGAGAGCAGCACCGAGGCCTTGCCGGTCGCGCGCGCGTAGCCGTCGGCCGCGTGCGCGGCGATCTGCTCGTGGCGCGTGTTGATGAACCGGATCTTCCGGCTCTTCGCGAGCGCCGCCAGCACCGCGATGTTGGTGTGTCCGCACAATCCGAAGACGTGGCGGACGCCGCGTCCTTCGAGGTACTTGACGAGCTGCTCGGCAACGGTGTCGTTCATCGTGCTTCCTCGGGTGCTCGGGGTCGGTGCGCGCATCGCGGCCGCCTCAGGGGTTCTTCGGCGCGCGGGTGGCGTAGGCATCCGGCAGGTCGCGGCGCGCGGGACCGCTGTATCGATAGGGAATCGCGGGCGGCATCGGACCCATGATCCGCCGCCCGCGCTGCTTCTGCTCCCACGCGTGGGCGAGGATGCCCACCGAACGCGACAGGATGAAGAGCCCGCGGCCGAGTTCCGGCTCGAAGCCCAGCTCGCAGAAGATCACGGCGGTGATGCCGTCGATGTTCATCGGGATCGTCCTGCCCTTGTGGGCGAGGAGCGCCGCCTCGACCGCTCGGCCGATCCGCGCGTAGCGCCCGCCGATCGCGCCGCCCGCCTCGGCGCGGCGCAGGAGTTCGTAGAGCGGCGCCACGCGCGGGTCGATCGGATGGAAGCGGTGGCCGAAGCCGGGCATGATCTTCTCGCCCTCCGCGCGATGGCGCTCCAGCACCTTCGCGGCCGCCTCGACGAGGTCGCCCGATTCGCCCGCGAGCGCGTCGATCTCCCGGTAGCGCTCCATGCACTGCTGGCCCGCGCCGCCGTGGATGTCGTCCAGCACGTTGATCGCCGAGGCCATCGCGCCGTTGACCGGCAGGCCGCAGGTCACCGCCATGCGCGAGATCGCGATCGACGGCGCGTGCGGCCCGTGGTCGACGCCGGGAACCAGCGCCGCTTCGAGGAGTTCCGCCTGCGCCGTGGTCGGCAGCTCGCCGCGCAGCATGAGCCAGATCATCTCGGGAAAGCGCACGCGGCCGATCAGCTGCTCGACCGGATAGCCGCGGATCGCGATCTTCCCCGGGTGGATGTCGATGATCGACGT
The DNA here is from genome assembly GCA_015075645.1 of Burkholderiales bacterium. Lineage (NCBI taxonomy): Bacteria > Pseudomonadati > Pseudomonadota > Betaproteobacteria > Burkholderiales > Burkholderiales bacterium. Next base: position 360,622 of record JABTUF010000006.1, read on the forward strand.
GTCCCACCAGGCGGATGCGTCGGAGACGAGTTGTTCGGCGGCAGGTGTCGGCATGTCCGGTCGGGGGATGCGAAGGGTTGTCGGGAACGGGCGCGCGCCGGCGTCAGGTCGTGATCATCTCGACCTCGGACTCGAGCGCCGGGTCGTAGAACGCGCCGAACAGCTCCTCGTCGGAGGGCTTGTCCTCCTTGATCGGCACCGACACCCAGGTCGTGTTGAGGTAGTGCTTGAGGTGCACGTTCTCGGAGACGACGTTGCCGCCCCAGGTGCCGCAGCCCAGGCTCGAGGTCATCGGCATGCCGTTGTTGAACGCCCCGGCGTTGGCCTTCGACTGCGGCTGGCGCACCATGATCCGCGACACCGGAGCGACGAGCGCGAGCGCGTCGATGTGGCTCGCGTCGAACGAGTAGATGCCGCAGGAGTGGCCCTTGCCGCCGACTTCGTAGATCGCGCGCACCATCGAGAGCGCCTGGTCGAAGTCCGAGAACTCGTAGACCGCGAGGAGCGTCGTGAGCTTCTCGCCCGAGAACGGGTGCTCCTTGCCGATGCCGTCGCCGCGCACGATGATGAACTTGCGGTCGGCGGGAATCGTGAAGCCGGCGATCTGCGCGAGTTGCTGCGGCGCGATCGCGACGGTGTTCGACGTGCGGTGCCGCTCGTCGTCCCACATCGCCTTCCGGAGGAGCGCCTTCTCCTCCTCGCTCGCGAGGTAGCCGCCCTCCTTCTGGAGCTGCGCGACCATCCGGTCGAAGATCGACGCCTCGATCAGCAGGTTGCCGTCGGCCGAACAGCCCGAGCCGAAATCCGAGGTCTTGGACAATCGCGTGTTGCGCGCGGCCTCCTCGATGTTCGCGGTCGCGTCGATGACCATCGTCGAGTTCCCCGCGCCCACGCCGTACGCCGGCGTGCCGGAGCTGTAGGCCGCGCGCACCATCGGCTGGCCGCCGGTGGCGATGATGAGGTCGGCGCGCGCCATCAGCGCCTGCGACATCGGGATGTTGACCTTGGTCAGACACTGCAGGATGTCGGCCGGCGCGCCCTCGCGCTCGAGCGCCTCGCGCATCAGGCGCACCGTCTCGTACGAAGTCTTCTTCGAGCGCGGGTGCGGCGAGTAGATGACGACGTCGCGCGCCTTGATCGCGTAGATCGCGTTGCCCGCGGGCGTCAGGTCCGGGTTCGTGGTCGGGACGATGCAGGCGATGATGCCGGCGGGCTTGCCGTACTTGACGATGCCCTTCTCCGGGATCTCCTCGATGACGCCGACGCTCTTCTGGCGCAGCGCGTCGCGCAGCACACCGCGGATCTTCATCCGCTTGCCCATCCGGCTCTCGGGATCGCCGAGTCCGCTCTCCTCGATGCCCATCTTGACGAGACGCGTGAAGGTCCGCTTGTTCGCGACCGCCCACGCCACCGCCTGGCAGAGCCGGTCGACGCGCGCCTGGTCGTAGGTCTCGATGATCGCGAGCGCCTTGCGTGCCCGGGCGAAAGCCTCGTCCAATTCCTGCTGCTGTTCGTCGCTGATGCCCTTGCGGGTGTCGGGGGAGGTGGCCATGATCGTCCTCGAAGGAGTCCGGGCGCGGCTGCCGCGTCCGGGATGCCGGGCGGGAGCCGTCGGCGTCGCGCCCGTGGAATGGCTGGGACGATAGATTCGACGGCGCCGGACGTCAAGGGCGCATTGCGGCAAACTGTGCGCTATGCGCCCACAAAATGCACGGGCGGGCGCTCATGGCCGATCCGACCGGCGTATCGTTCCCGGGCCGGGCGAGCGACCGAAGCGGGTCGCGTCCCCCCGCAATGACCTCACGCCGCCATCCGCGCATCCTGTTCCGGAACCCATGCCGCCTCCCGACGCCATCGTCCCTTCGTCCGCGCCGTACGACTCCACGGGGGCGACGACCTCCGGCGACCGCGGCGCGCCGCCCGACCACCACGCGCTGCCCGCCGAGACGATCGACCGCCTGGGCGAGGACCGCGATTTCGTCACCGCGCTCGCCCGCGGCCTCGCCGTGATGCTCGCCCTCTCCGGCAAGCGCCGCAGGATGTCGATCGCGCAGGTGTCGCATCTCACCGGCATTCCGCGCGCCGCGACGAGGCGGAGCCTCCACACGCTCGCGAAGCTGGGCTTCGTCGCGATCGACGACGCGCGGCGCTACTACCTGCGGCCGCGCGTGCTGTCGTTGAGCCACGCGTTCCTGTCGTCGTCGCCGATCGTCGTGCTCGCGCAGCCGATCCTCGACCGGCTCGGCGAAGCGCTGCAGGAGGCGTGCTCGGTCGGCATCCTCGACGGCGACCAGATCGTCTACCTCGCGCGCTCGACGACCTCGCGGATCATGTCGCCGACGCTGAACGTGGGCCGGCGGCTGCCCGCGTACTGCACGTCGATCGGCCACGTGCTGCTCGCGCACCTGCCCTCCGACCAGATCGACGACTACCTCGAACGCGTGCGGCTTCATGCGTACACCGAGTACACGCCGTCGACGGAGCGGCGCCTGCGCGCGCTGCTGAAGGCCGTGCGCGAGAAGGGCTATGCGTTCGCGAGCCAGTTCATGGAATCGCGCCTGTGCACGCTCGCCGTTCCCGTGCGCGACGCCGGCGGCAACTACGTGGCCGGCCTCAACGTCATCGTCCAGGACCGGTTGATGACCGAGGACGAGATGGCGACGCGGTTCCTGCGCCCGATGCAGGCCGCCGCGCTCGAACTCGGCGGGCTGCTCCTCCCCTGACACGGCGCGGAGCGGGGCGCGAACGATGCGCTATGATCGGCGGCACGCACCCGGCCGGAGCGCGACGCCGCCGCACGGCGTCGACGCGGCGCCAAGCGCGCATCGCGGCCGATCACACGAGGAAGCGCGATGAATCCCGCCACCGATCGCGAGGCGATCCCGGAACCTCAGAACCCGCTCGGCGTCGACGGCATCGAGTTCATCGAGCTCGCGACCTCGCGGCCGCAGGCGCTCGGCAGCGCGCTCGAGACGCTGGGATTCCGGCCGATCGCGCGCCATCGCTCGCGCGAGGTCGCGCTCTACCGCCAGGGGACGATGAACCTGATCGTCAACGCCCAGCCGGCGGACATCCCGCGCATCGTGGTTCCCACCGAACGGCCGGTGATCAGCGCGTTCGCGCTGCGCGTGCGCGATGCACGCTACGCGTACCGCCGCGCGCTCGAACTGGGCGCCTGGGAGATCCCGGTGCGCGCGCAGGCGATGGAGATCAACATCCCGGCGATCCACGGCGTCGGCGAGAGCCTCGTCTACTTCGTCGACCGTTACGACGAGTTCTCGATCTACGACGTCGACTTCCGCGCGATCCCGACGGTGGATCCGCACCCGCCGGCGATCGCGGGCATGCACTTCTTCGGCATCGTCCAGTACGTGAAGCCCGACCGCACCGCCGACTGGGCCGAGTTCTATTCGCAGCTCATGGGCTTCACGCCGCTGCCCCGGGACGTGCGCTTCGGCATCATGCCGAGCGGACTGCTGCTCGAAAGCCCGTGCCGTACGTTCTTCCTGCAGTTGATCGAGCCCGAGGACGCGGCCCGCTTCGCCCAGATGGACGAGCACCTGCAGCGGATCGGCATCGGCACGCCCGACGTGCTCGCCGCCGTCGCGAGCCTCGAGAAGCGCGGTGTCGGCTTCCTCGCCACCGAGCGCGTGAAGCCGGGCGAGCGCGGCGCGCTCACCCGGCCGCTCGAGGGCGGCATGATGTTCGAACTGGTGAAGAGCCAGCCGCGGGAAGCGCGCGCGCGATGATCTTCCACGACTTCGGCATGACGACGGCGTCGCTCGCGGGGTCGCTCGAGACCAAGCTCGCCTCGGTGCGCGACGCGGGGTTCTCGCAGGTGATGATCGCGGCCTCCGACGTCGTGTCGCATCCCGGAGGGCCCGCGGCCGGCGTGCGCGCCGTGCGTGAATGCGGTCTCGAGGTGACCGGACTCGAGGCCCTGCGCGACTTCGAGGGCCTCGAGGGCCAGCTCCACGCGTACAAGCTCGACGTCGCGAAGTCGATGCTCGAGGTGTGCGCCGATCTGGGCAGCCGGCTGATCCTGGTCGAGGCGTCGGCGTCGAAGCACGCGAGCGGCGACGCCGAACTCGTCGTGCGCGACCTGCGCAAACTCGCGCTGCTGGCGGTCCCGCTCGGCATCCGCGTCGCGTTCAAGGGCCAGCCGTGGAGCCGCACCGCGCGCGACTTCCGGCAGGTCGCGGACCTCGTACTGCGCGCGGACGTTCCGAACCTCGGAGCGGCGGTCGACGCCTTCGACGTGCTCGCCTCCGGCGTCCCGCAGGACGACCTCGACATCCTCGATCCGGACCAGGTCTTCCTCGTGCAGATCTCGGACTACATGTGGCAGGAGATCCGCTCCGCCGAGGAGGAGGAGTCGACGGCCGCCCACTTCCGCGTGTTCCCCGGCGAAGGCGCGCACAGCGAGGGGCTGGCCCAGTTCGTGTCGCATCTCGACACGATCGGCTACGTCGGCAGCTACAGCTTCGACGTCTACAACGACGACTTCGTGCAGATGCCGCCGGCCACCGTGTGCCGCCGGGCGCGCCGCGCCGCCACCTGGCTCGCGGAGACCGTGCTGCGCCGCGTGCTGCCGGTGCCGAACGTCGAACGCCTGCGCGCGGCACGAGGATGACGCCGCCTCCGGCACCGGTCTCCCGCGCCGGCGCAGCGGGTGCGCGCAGGACTCCGCTCGCCGCGCCGATTGAACACCCGGGCCAAACCCGTGTACCCTTGACGCCCCCGATGACCCGGACCCTCTGCGGGCCGGGTGATTTCGCCACATCTCCCCGATGAAGGAGTCCAGCATGATTCGCCTTTCCCGCCTGCTCGTCGCAGGCCTCGCGCTCGCTGCCGCGCCGCTCTTCGCGCAGCCGATCAAGATCGCCGGGCTGGTGGAGCTCTCCGGCGCCGGCGCGACGGCCGGCACCAATTTCGACAACGGCGCGAAGCTCGCCGTCAAGGAAATCAACGCCGCCGGCGGTATCCTCGGCCGCCAGGTCCAGTACACGTCGGGCGACACCCAGTCGAACCCGGGCGTCGCCAAGGCGCTCGCCCAGAAGGCCGTCGACGACGGCGTCTACGTCGTGATGGGGCCGGTGTTCTCCGGCTCGATCCTCGTGAGCATGGACGAGACGCGGCGCGCCGGCATCCCCAACTTCACCGGTGGCGAGGCCGCGTCGATCACGCAGAAGGGCAACCCGTACATCTTCCGCACCTCGTTCACGCAGGCGGCCGCGATGCCGAAGGTCGCGCGCTACATCAAGAACGGGCTCAAGGCCAGGACCGTCGACGTCATGTGGGTCAACAACGACTTCGGCAAGGGCGGCCGCGACATGATCGTGAAGGCGCTCGAGGCCGAAGGCGTCAAGGTCGGCGCCGACATCTCGACCGACCCCGGCCAGGTCGACTTCTCGTCGCCGGTGCTGAAGGCGAAGCAGTCGAACTCGGACGCGCTGTTCGTGTACACGAACGAGGAGGAGTCGGCGCGTGCGCTGCGCGAACTCCGCAAGCAGGGGTATTCGAAGCCGATCATCGGCGAAACCACGCTCACCGGCCAGAAGGTGATCGAACTCGCGGGCGAGGCGGCCAACGGCGCGATCGCCCACGTCGGACTCACCGCGGACGCACCGCTGCCGACGATCAGGAAGTTCGACGAGGCGTTCCAGCGCGAGTACCGCGCCAAGTCGGACCACAACGGGCTCAAGGGTTACACGGCGATGTACTTCGTCAAGGTGATGACCGAACGCATCGGCAAGGTCGACGGCAAGGCGTTCGCGGCCGCGATGCACGGGGCGAAGATGACCGTGAAGGACAACCCCGGCATCCTGATGGACGTCACGTTCGACCAGAACGGCGACCTCGACCGCGAGAGCTTCCTCACCAAGGTCGTCAACGGCAAGCAGGTGGTGGTCGAGACGCTGCCCCCGCTCGGCGCGAAGTAGCGCATCCGCGTTTCACCGCACCGGGGCGCCCGCCGCGCGGGGGCCCCGATGTCGGCGCCGCGGCGCCTCCGCGAGCGCTTCGGCAACCCGGGTTCGCGCCGACGCAAGTCCCGCCGCGCATCCGACCTTGGTCCGTGGTCGGCTCCCGCAGCAGGGAGTACGCTTCGCGCCGTCATGGACTGGTTCCGCCGCCTGACGCTCTCGACGCAGTTCTTCGTCGCGAGCTTCCCGATCCTGCTCGCGGGCATGCTCGTGATCGGCTTCGTCGTCGAGCATGAGATCGAGCGCGGCGTCGTGCGGCGCATCGCCGAGGTCCAGAGCCTCTACGTCGACAGCCTCGTGGCGCCGAACCTCGCCGCGCTCCTCGCCGATCCGCGCGATCCGGCGCACCGCGACCGACTGGACACACTCTTCTCGGACACGCCGCTCGGCAGGAAGCTCGTCGCCTTCATCCTGTGGCGACCGGACGGTACGGTGCTCTACAGCAACGAGCACGCGTTGATCGGCCGGGTGCTGCCGATCGGTCCCGGCCTCGCGACCGCGATGGGCGGGGGCATCTACTCGAAGGTGATCGATCGACGCGAACAGCCGCACGACTACGCGCAGCGCGGCTGGCCGGACCGGCTGATCGAGACCTATGCGCCGGTTCCCGCGCAGGGGCAGGGCGGCGCGCGCGCGATCGCCGAGTTCTACCAGACGACCGACGAACTCGACCGCGCGATGACGCTCGCCCGGACCCGAACCTGGGGCACGGTCGCGGCGACCACGGTCGCGATGCTGGTCATCCTCTCCGGCCTCGTGCGGCGCGCGAGCCGCACGATCGTCGAGCAACGCCGGGAACTCAATGCACGCGTCGCCGAACTCTCCGCTCTGCTCGACGCGAACCAGCGGCTCGACGCGAAGGTTCGCCGCGCGGCCGCCGAGACGACGACGCTCAGCGAGCGCTTCCTGCGCCGCGTCGCGGCGGACCTGCACGACGGCCCGGCCCAGGACCTGGGCTTCGCGCAGATGCGGCTGGTTTCGATGACCGAAGGCGCGGCGCGCACCGACGGATCGTCCACGCTCGTGGTTGCGGCGTCGGATCTCGCGGCGGTGCGGACCGCGGTCGACACCGCGATGGCCGACCTGCGTTCGATCTCCGCCGGACTTCAACTCCCCGAAATCGAGCGCCTCGCGCCCACCGAGATCGCGGCGCGCGCGGTGCGCGATTACGAACGCAAGACCGGCGCGTCGGTCGCATGGAGCGGTTCGGGCGAGGCGGGCGAGGCGCCGCTCGCGGTCAAGATCGCGATCTACCGGGTGCTGCAGGAACTCCTCGCCAACGGCCTGCGGCACGCGGGCGGGGTAGGCCAGACGGTGGACCTCACGTCGACCGCGGACCAGGTGACGCTGCGCGTCGGCGATCGCGGACAGGGGTTCGACGCGAAGGCGGCGGGCACGCGCGATCGCGGTGGCATCGCCGGCATGCGCGAGCGCGTGGAGGCGCTCGGCGGTGTCTTCGAACTCGTCTCGACGCCGGGCGCGGGCACCGTCGCGCACGTGCGCCTGCCGCTCCGTCTCCCGGAGGCCGGACATGCCTGACGCGATCAGCGTCCTCGTCGTCGACGACCATCCGATCTTCCGTTCGGGTGTCGTGCACGGCCTCGCGGGCGAGCCGGGGATCGCGGTCGTCGGCGCGGCCGACTCGGGCGAGGCCGCGCTGCGCATGGCGCGCGAACTCCTGCCCGACGTCGTGCTGCTCGACGTCAGCATGCCCGGCTGGGACGGTCTCGCCACCGCCGAGCGCATCGCGACCGCGTGCCCCGCCACCGCGATCCTGATGCTCACGGCGTCCGAGGACCAGGACCGCTTGCTGGCGGCCTTCAAGGCCGGCGCGCGCGGCTACGTGCTGAAAGGCGTGTCGGTGGGCGAACTCGCGCAGGCGATCCGCGGCGCGGTGGCCGGCGAAGTGGTCGTGTCGCCGCCGCTCGCCTCGGAAATGCTGGCGCTCCTCACGCGCGGTCGCGCGCCCGATCCGCTGCAGGAACTGACCGAGCGCGAGCGCGACATCCTCGCCCTCATCGGACGCGGCCTCACCAACCGGGCGATCGGCGAGCGGCTCGGGCTCACGGAGAAGACGATCAAGCACCACGTGACCAACATCCTGCAGAAGCTGCAGGTCCGCAGCCGCGTCGAGGCGGCGCTCATCGCCGCGAAGCGCCTGGAGACCGCGCGATGAGCGCTTCGCCTGCCGCGCCCGGGGCCGACCGCGCGGTCCTCACGTCGCTGGGCGTGCGCGGCCCGCTCACCGACACCGAGGCCGCGCTCTACGTCCGCTACTTGCGCGCGCTCGCGCTCCTGTGCGAATGCCGCCCCTACCTCGACGAGCCGGACTACGCCGGCCTGATCGACGAACTGCTCGACGACGCCGCGTCGCACTATCCGTTCGACGTCGAGCGCGACGGCGATCGTCGCGGCCTCGTGCCGCGCGTCCCGCCCAGCGACTGAACCGCGCGCCCCGGTCCTGCGCGCGGGTCCGTCTTGCAACGGACCTGCTCCACCCTCGCCTCGGCGCTCGATGCGCCGCCACCGGGCACACCGCCGCCACTGACAACCGTCAACCGACTCCTGACTTCTGCCTTCGATTATCCTAGGAGGCTAGCCGACGCGTTGCCCCGCGATCGCACTCCCGCTGCCCTCGCCCGCGTCCGTCCCCGCCACCGCACCTCCCGGAGTCCATGATGACCGAAGCCTTCCTCTGCGACGCGATCCGCACGCCGTTCGGGCGCTACGGCGGAGCCCTCGCAGCGATGCGCACCGACGACCTCGCGGCGGCGCCGATCCGCGCGCTCGTCGAGCGCAACGCGCGCGTCGACTGGGAGGCGGTCGACGACGTCGTCTACGGCTGCGCGAACCAGGCCGGCGAGGACAACCGCAACGTCGCGCGCATGGCGCTGCTGCTCGCGGGTCTGCCGCCGGTGGTGCCCGGGACGACGGTGAACCGGCTGTGCGGTTCGAGCCTCGATGCGATCGCGATCGCCGCGCGCGCGATCAGGGCCGGCGAGCAGTCGCTGGTGATCGCCGGCGGCGTCGAGAGCATGTCGCGCGCGCCGTTCGTGCAGGCGAAGGCGACCGAGGCCTACTCGCGCGCGGCGAAGATCGAGGACACGACGATCGGCTGGCGCTTCGTCAACCCGGTGATGAAGGCGAAGTACGGCATCGACTCGATGCCCGAGACCGCCGAGAACGTCGCCGCGGAGTTCCGCATCGCGCGCGCCGACCAGGACGCCTTCGCGCTGCGCTCGCAGCAGCGCGCGGCCGACGCGATCGCGGCCGGGCGTTTGGCCGAGGAGATCGTCACCGTGCACGTTCCTTCGCGCAAGGGAGATCCGGTGGCCGTCGACCGCGACGAGCACCCGCGCGCGACCACGCTCGAGTCGCTCGCGAAGCTGAAGGGCGTCGTGCGTCCCGACGGCACGGTCACCGCGGGCAACGCGTCGGGCGTCAACGACGGCGCCTGCGCGACGATCGTCGCGTCCGAGGCTGCAGCGAGGAAGCACGGGCTCGTGCCGCGCGCGCGCATCGTCGCCTCCGCGGTGGCCGGCGTGCCGCCGCGCATCATGGGCATCGGTCCGGCGCCGGCGACGCGCAAGGCGCTCGCGCTCGCGAAGCTTCGTGTCGGCGACCTCGACGTGATCGAGTTGAACGAAGCGTTCGCGGCTCAGGCGCTCGCGGTGACGCGCGACCTGGGCCTGCCCGACGACGCCGCGCACGTGAACCCGAACGGCGGCGCGATCGCGCTCGGCCACCCGCTCGGTGCGTCGGGCGCGCGGCTCGCGACCACCGCCAGCTACGAACTCGCGCGCCGCCAGGGCCGCTACGCGCTCGCGACGATGTGCATCGGCGTGGGACAGGGCATCGCGCTCGTGCTCGAGCGCGCCTGACGACGGCGCGCTACCAGCTCCCCGACGCGCCACCGCCGCCGGAGCTGCCGCCGCCGCCCGAGAATCCTCCGCCGCTCGACGACGAGCCGCTCGACCAGCCGCCCGAACTGCGGCCGCTCGACATGACGAACCCGCCGATCGACGTACTGCCCTTGGACTTCATCTCCTTCGCGGCCTTGACGTACCAGTCCTGCCGCGACAGCACGAGCTTCGCGATCGGGTAGCCGACCACGTAGATGACGAGCAGCGTGAGCGCGCCCTTCACCCCGACGATGATGATCGGGAACATCGCCCAGAACGGAATCAGGAACACGTAGAGGAACCAGCCGACGCCGGGCGTCATCACGCCGATCACGGTGAAGAGCCCGATGATCCCGAAGATGAACGCGCCGAGCAGGATGCGCATCGGCCACGGCGGGAGGTCGGCCTCGATGTCCATGAACGAGCGCGACGAGCTCGACGACGACGCGCTCGAGGCGCCTGCGCTCCCCCAGTCGCCCTGGCCCTCGAGCGTCTGCACGATGGCCTGGACGCCCGCGATCACGCCGCCGTCGAAGTCGCCGCCCTTGAACTTCGGCGCCATCGCCTCGCGGATGATGCGCGACGCCGCCGCGTCGGTGAGCGAGCCCTCGAGCCCGTAGCCCACCTCGATGCGCATCTTGCGCTCCGAAGGCGCCACGATCACGAGCACGCCGTTGTCCTTGCCCTTCTGCCCGAGCTTCCACGTCTCGAACACGCGGGTCGCGAAGCCCTCGATGCTCTCGCCGTCGAGCGTGCCCATCGTCAGCACGACGATCTGGTCGCCGGTCGCCTGCTCGCGCGCCGCGGAGATCTGCGCGATCTTCTCCCGCGTTCCCGCCGACAGGATGCCCGCCTCGTCGACGACGCGGCCGGAGAGATAGGGCACGTCCACCGCGAACGCGAGCGTCGCGAACAGCGTTGCGGCGAACGCGAGCGCGCATGCGGCGGAGCGTGCTGCGACGTTCGCGGTCATTCCGGCGCCTCCCCTTCCTCGACGGTCGCGTCGGGAAGCTCGTTGGCGCTCCTGCCGTCGCCGGAGAAGCCGCGAGAGGAGAGCAGGCGGTCGAGCGCCTCCAGCCCCGCGAGCAGAGCCTCGTGCGGCCGGTTCTCGCGCAGCAGCGGCACCATCGGCGGGATCACGCTCCCCCACTCGTTCGCCGCGATCCGGCCGTCGTAGCCGATGTCGGCGATGACCTCGACGCGATGCTCGAACTTCGATACGAGGATCAGGATGCCCAGCCGCCGGCGGGTGCGGAAGAGCTGGCGTTCGAGGAAGAACGCCTGCGCGAACTGCCGGACCTCGGTTTCGGCGCGCGACTTCGACAGGAACAGCCGCGCGAACGCGGGGACGAAGATCGCGAGCAGCGCGACCCCGGCGCCGGTCAGCATCACCGCCGCGAGCGCGAGCACGAGCGTCGTCGAGGTCGCCCACTCCGGCCGCAGCACGTCGCCGAGCGCGAGCACGAGCGCGACCAGCGCGCCGGCGAGCGCGCCCGCGCGCCACGGCAACTCCAGATAGACATCCGCCTTCGCGATCGAGGCGGTGACGACCTCGACGCCGCGCGCCCGCTCGAGGGTCGCGACGCGTGCGGCGATCGCGGAGGCCTGAGCGTCGGTCATGCCGGGCTGCCTGCGCGCCGGCGGACGTGGCGGCGCGTGATGACGGGCGCAACCGCTGCGCGACGTCCCATCGTCGCATCGGCGTTCCGTGAGGTCGAGCGCTCGCGTCGAGCAGCGGGCTGCTCATCATGTCCGTCGACGTAGCCACCGCGCCGCCGGCCGGACTTCCGTTCGATCGTCAGGTTCGGGTTCGCCTCCAACCGAGCCTCACGCCGCCTGCAGGAGAAACGCGACCTTCGCCGCCTGGTAGGGGAATACGATCCCCCCGCCTTCGGCGCGCTCGAGCACACCGGCATCGAGCAATGCGGTGACGTCTCCGTGAACGGCCTTGACGTCCCTCCCGACGCGGCGGCGGCAGAAGCACAATCCTGCGGGGCCTTGCCGCCGCCGTGAAGCGGTGTCGGCTTGAACGCGAGGTCAGGCCGCTTGCAACACACGACGGCGAACGGCTTGCGGGAGTTCGACTGGCACAAAGAACGCTTCGGGATACAGGTAGTCATCGCCCGATTCATCGATGATTCGAAGCTGACCATGCTTCGACGCCTCCGCGTCGGAGATGGCATCGTACAGTTTCCTCCGTTCGAGTGAAGCCGCATATCCATCGTTCTTGACGCAAACCACGAACTGTCTCGATCTCGATGCCATGGGTCAGATATCAGAGAAAACGGTTGATCTTGAACTCACGCTTCCCGATGCCGTTTGCCTCGTACCAGTGCAACTCCGCAACAAGGAATCGCCGCCGGCCAGGCGCACGCGCGCGATGCCCTTGCGCTTGCGCCATCGACCACGGCCATGGAGCTTTCGCAGGCGGCCGAGCTCGCGAATGCCGGAGCCGGTCGCGATGGTCTCCATCGCGTTGAGTTCACCGATGATCTCGAAGTGCATGGTGCCATCGTTGCGAATGGTGCGCCAGTGGTCAATTCGACACGTGGCCTGACGCTCAGCATCAGCGGCGGCGCGCAGCGCCGTCGGCTGCATGCTGTTGTTAGGCGCCTGTGGCGCATTGGGTTTCGCGCTGATCATCATCGGGTTTCTCCTGATGAAGATCGGTCGGCGTTCCTTCGCTGACCGCGGTCAGCGCGCCACCATCTCCACCCGGCGATTGGCGGACTTGCCGGCGTCGGAACGGTTTGTCTTCGCGGGGCTCAGCGACCCCACCCCATGCGCGGACAGGCGGCCCGCGGGAATCCCGTAGTGCGTGGTCAGCGCCGCCACGACGGCCTTAGCCCGGTTTAGCGACAGCGTCATGTTGTGCTCGAATGTTCCGTCCATGTCGGTATGCCCCACGATGAAGACCTGCAGCGACGGATCGGCCTTGAGGAACTGCCCAATCACGTCCAAAGCCGGCTTCGACTCTGGGGTGAGCACTGCCTTGTCGGTGTCGAAGAAGAGCCCGTCCAGCACGACCCTCCCCTCCGCCGCCAGCCCACGCTTCAGCGCCTCGGCCGTCACGGTCACCAGCCCCCTATCCATCGCCTTCGCTTCCAGGATGTCGATCTCGTGGCGGGGTTTCATCACGGCGATCGCCACGTAGATTTCCGAGTGGTCCGACACCCGTTTCGCCGACAGATACCACAGCGGAGAGGACGTGTATTTCATTCCGGTCACCCGCCCCCAGCGGCTCCCCGCCCACGACGGCCCACAGTCCTTATCTCCGCACTCGAACAGAACCGAGAACCCCGCGGCCTGCAGCGCCTCCTTGTAATTCGCGAGGATTTCGAACTGGGACCGGCCGGCCGGATTCTCGTAGAACAGACGGGAGAGGTTGCCGGTGGCCGTCATAGTACGGATGACTTCGTCGTCGGTCTTCCCCTGCGGATCGAGGGACGTCACGACCTTGTAAGTACTGTGGCCCAGGTCGTCCCGCCGCGACATCACGGATCCGTCGTACGGCTTCATGAGGGGATGATCCTGGGGCGCAGCGCCGGCGGACGACGCGGCTAGCAGGGCTCCGGCGAGAACAAGTGACGTCATTCGGGTGATGGTCATTCGTGATCTCTCCAATTGGTTCGGGTCATGAGCCACATCCAGGCTCTGCGTAGCACCTCCGTAGTGCGCGTAACGCATAGTAGACGGCATTCTCCAGCGGATTGTCGTAGTACTTCGCGCACGGCGCGAACCCGAGACTCTCGTAGAGCGCGCGCGCCTCGGTCATCCAGTCGAGCGTGTCGAGGCAGAGGGTACGGTACCCGATCGTCCGCGCAGCATCGACGATCGCACCCGCCAGCGCACGCCCGGCGCCGGTGCCGCGCGCACGCGGCTGCACGTACAGGCGCTTCACCTCGCCCACCGGCGGCGCGAACGCCGCGGGGAACGCGGACGGCGGCAGCGGGCGCAGGGCGATGCATCCGCAGGCGTCGCCCGGCGGTCCGGCGAGGAAGAGTCGCCCCTCGGGCGGCGCGTACTTGCCCGGCAGCGACGCGAGTTCGGCGTCGAAACCCTGGAAGCAGAGGTCGATGCCGATCGCGTGCGCGTACTCGACGAACAGCGCGCGCGCCAGCGCGATGTCGGCCGCACCGTTCGCGACGCGGATCGGCGGCGCGGCTTTCAATCGCGCGCGAACAGCGGCTCGAGCCAGGCCCGCGGCAGCAGATCCGCCACGCGCGAGGTCGTCTCGCCGGGCAGGATCACCTCGCACTCCAGGTTGCGCCGGTCGACCTGCACGATCAGTTCGCGGCAGCGGCCGCAGGGCGCGAGCACGCCCTCGTCGTCGAGCGCGACGATGCGCCGGATCGCGGTCTCGCGCGCCTTCAGCATCTCGGCGATCGCGGCGTGCTCGGCGCAGGTGCCGATGCCGCAGGCGAGATCGAGGTTGATGCCGGTGTAGATGCGCCCGGACGCGGTTTCGAGCGCCGCGGCCACGCCGCCGGCGGAGATCGACGGCTTCACCAACGCGAACTTGCCGAGCACGCGGCGCGCCTCGGCAACGAGCGCGTCGCGGGTGAGACGGGGAGCATCGCGGTTCATCGCGCTCCAGTCCGGTTCGAAGGGCCGGACAGGCTACGCTTTCACGGCGGAGGTGTCCACCCGCCGCGGCGTCAGGCGAACGGGGGTCGGCCGCTCAGGCCCGCTCGCAGGTTCCGACCTTGAACTCGGTGCCGGGATATCCCGTCGAGAGTTCGCGCATCTTCGCGACTGCATTCGCCGGCGGGTCGCGGACGACGAGCAGCGACTGAGTCACCGGCTGCGTGCGCCGCGTGGCGGCCGGGAGCGCGACGCCCAGGCGCGCGAGTTCGCTCGCGTGGGCGTTCGCCGCATCCTCGGTGCGGAACGCGCCGATCGCCACCGTGTAGCGGCCGCCGGGCGCGTCGACGACCGACACGTCGCGCAGGTTCATCGCACGAAGCTCGCCCGCGCGCCGGTCGGCCGCCGCGCGGTTCGAGTACGGCGCGAGCATCGGCGACCACAGTCCGGCCACGTCGACGCGCCGCGTCGACGTGAGCTTGCCGATCCCGAGCGGCTCGAGATCGGCGAGCACCTTCGCGCGTTCCGCGTCGCTGAACGGGCCCCATTCGACGCACACGTCGGCGAGCGAGGCGACCTTCGCCGGTCCGAGCGCCGCGACCTCCTGCGGCGAAAGGAGCTTGATCTTGTCGGGCTGCACCTGCTCGGAGAGCCGGACGGCCTCGCCGCTCGATCCGCCGTCGAGGCGTGTGTACGCGAACAGCGTCAGGTTCGCGAGGAGGAGCAGGACGAGGACGGTTCGCATGGATCGCCGCGGCCGGCTCACGCATCCGCGAGCGCCAGCGCGCCTTCGAGCACGAGATTATCCACGACCTCCACCGGCGCAGCGAGATGGCGGGCGAGTTCGCCCGCGGCACCGCCGGTGACGAGGCAAGGCACCGACGCGTCACCGCGACGCAGGCGTTCGCGCACCTGCTCGATCGCGCCGGTCGCGGCGGCGAGCACGCCGGTCGCCGCGGCGTCGGCGTTGCTGGTCGGAAAGTCGCTCCACTGCCCCCGCACCCTGCGCCACGCCGCCGACGCCTCGCCCAGCGCCTTCTGCATCGCGTTCAATCCGGGCAGCGCGAGTCCGCCGCGAAACACGCCGTCCTCGTCGAGCGCGTCGACGGTGATGAGCGTGCCTGCGCCGACGACGACGCGCGCGGCCGACGCGTCCGGATCGTCGAGCGCGCGGCGGCGGGCCGCGACGAGCGAGGTCCAGCGCGCCGGCGAGAGCGTCGCCGGTTCCTCGTAGCGATTGACGACGCCGCCCGCCTCGGCCGCGGGCACGATCCAGCGCATCGGGACGCGCCAGCGCGCGAGCTGCGCTTCCACGCGCACGCGCTGCGCTTCGCCGGCGGCGTTGACCCCGAGCGCACGCGAAGGCCGCGCGAGGTTCTGCCACTCGCGCAGGACCAGCGTGCCGATCTCGTTGTTCGCGACGACGCCCTGCGCCACCCAGCCGCGCGGGCCGGCGAGGCCCCACTTCATGCGCGAGCCGCCGATGTGGACGACGAGGATCATGTTCGGGGGTGACGCGAAGCGTCCGCCCGAATCACGGCGCCGGCCCCGTTACGCGCGCCGGAGCGAGAGTTCGCCGGAGAGGAAGCGCAGGCGGCGCGGGCCGTCGGCGAGCACCAGCGCCCCGCTCGCATCGACGCCGGCGACGCTGCCCTTCACCGCGCCGCCGTCGGGAAGCACGAGCTTCACCGGCTTGCCCTGGTAGGCGTGACGCTGCTGCCATTCGGCGGCGATCGGCGCGAAACCGTGCTCGGCGTAGGCCGCGAGCATCGACGCGACCTCGGAGATCAGGCGGGCGAGCACGCGATTGCGGTCGACCGCCTTCGCGCCGCGGCCGGCGACGGTCTGCAGGTCGGTCACCGGCTGCGGAATCTCACGGCGCACTTCGCGCGGCATCCGCACGTTGACGCCGACGCCGACGACGACCGTCGACGGGCCGAGCGCGTCGCCGTTCAGTTCGATCAGGATGCCGCCCAGCTTGTGGTGGCGGAACACGAGATCGTTCGGCCACTTGAGTTCGACGCCGTCGAAGCCTTCCTTCTCGAGCGCGCGCGCGACGGCCACGCCCATCGCGAGCGACAGCCCCGCGAGGAAGCCTGCGCCCTGCTCGAAGCGCCAGCCGATCGAGAACGTGATCGAGCCGCCGGCGACCGCGGTCCACGCGCGGCCCTGACGGCCGCGTCCCGAGGTCTGCCACTCGGCGGCGAGCACCGCGCCGTGGATGTCGCGACGCGGCGCGCGGCGGAGCAACTCGCTCGAGGTCGAGTCCATCTGGTCGGAGACCTCGATCTGCAGCGCGGGCGGCGTCGGATCGATGACCGGACGGTCGTTGCCGTTGAGCGCGAGGTCTTCCTCGACCGGCGCCTGCGGCTTGGGGGCGGGCGTACCGGGCTTGGCGACCTTGGCGCCGAAGTCCACGAGCATCGAGCGGACCGCATTGGCGTCGAGGAAATCGGGCGCGGCCTTGAGACGGTAGCCGAGGCCACGCACCCGTTCGAGCGACAGGCCCGCGGTCTCCGCCTGCCGCAGGAGCTGCGAAACGCGGGCGCGCGTCAGCCCCACCTTCGCGGCGAGGTCCTCGCCCGAGTGGAAATCGCCATCCGAAAGCTGGCGCAGCAGCGTGAAACTGAGCGGAGTAAGCACTAACCTTCCTCGGCCCGCAGCAAAGCCTTGAAGTGTAACAGAAAGGGGCGAAAAACACACCCCCATTCGGCCCTCCCGGTCGAACTTGGGGCCCGATTCTGATCCCGCAAGGGGCTCGGGGGCCGCCTGCCCCAGGTTGGAGCACGCTGCGCCGCGGAAATTCCCGGCCCGGGCGACGTTCCCGCCCGCGACGGTCAGGTCTTCAGCACCCCGCGCCGGATCTGGTCGAGTTCGATCGACTCGAACAGCGCGCGGAAATTGCCCTCGCCGAAGCCCTCGTTGCCCTTGCGCTGGATGATCTCGAAGAAGATCGGCCCGATCGCGTTCTTCGTGAAGATCTGCAGCAGCATCTCGTCGCGCGCGGGGGCGCCGTCGAGCAGGATGCGGTTCCGTCGCAGGCGCTCGGTGTCCTCGCGGTGTCCGGGGAGGCGGGTCGCGAGCTGCTCGTAGTAGGTGTCGAGCGTGTCCTGGAACGCGACGCCGCGCGCGGTCAGCGCCTCCACCGTCGCGTGGATGTCGGCGGTCGACAGCGCCACGTGCTGGATGCCCTCGCCGCGGTAGTCGACGAGGTACTCCTGGATCTGGCTCTTGTCGTCGGACGACTCGTTGATCGGGATGCGGATCTTGCCGCAGGGGCTCGTCATCGCCTTCGACTTCAACCCGGTGAGCTTGCCCTCGATGTCGAAGTAGCGGACCTCGCGGAAGTTGAACAGTCGCTCGTAGAAGCCGGCCCACTCGTCCATCCGCCCGCGGTACACGTTGTGCGTCAGGTGGTCGATCGAGGCGAGCCCCGCGCCCGCCGGATGCTGGTCGACACCCGGCAGCGGCACGAAGTCGATGTCGTAGATCGACACGCCGCGTCCGTCGCGCTCGTAGCGGTCGACGAGGTAGACGAGCGAGTCGCCGATGCCCTTGATCGCTGGGATCGCGAGTTCCATCGGCGCCGGATGCGATTCGACGCCCCACGCGCCGTTCGCCACGCAGGCCTTGTACGCGCGCGCCGCGTCCGCGACGCGGAAGGCGATCGCGCAGATCGACGGCCCGTGCACGCGCGCGAACGACTGCGCGAACGATGCGGGCTCGGCGTTGACGATGAAGTTCACGCCGCCCTGCCGGTAGAGCAGCACGTTCTTGCTGCGGTGCTTCGCGACCGCGACGAAACCCATCCGCTCGAACAGCGCACCGAGCGCCGCCGGATCGGGCGCCGCGTACTCGATGAACTCGAAACCGTCGGTCCCGAGCGGGTTGTCCCACAGGTCGGTGCGCGTTCCCATCGGTCCTCCCGGAAGTGTCGCGGCGCGCCTTTCGGCCGGCCGGAAGCCTACGAGGATACGCCCGACCGCGGCGCATGATTCTTGCGTCCATGTGCCTGTTGGCGCATGATTCATGCCCACTCCTGCCCCGCCCCCCCCGCAACCGATGACCACGACCCCCGCCCCCGAACTCGACCGCATCGACCGGCGCATCCTCGCGATCCTGCAGGAGCAGGGCCGCATGTCGGTGGCCGACCTCGCGCCGAAGGTCGCGCTCTCCGCCGCGCCGTGCCTGCGCCGGATGCGCCGCCTCGAGGAAGCCGGCGTGATCGCGCGCTACGCCGCGATCCTCGATCCGCGCAAGCTGGGCCTCGGGCTCACCGCGCACCTCGAGGTGCAGCTCGACAAACAGGCCGAGCACGCGCGGAGCACGTTCCGCAAGGCGGTGGGGCGCTGGCCCGAGGTGCTCGCCTGCTTCGCGCTGTCCGGCCAGTGGGACTATTCGATGAAGGTCGTCGCGACCGATCTCGACGCCTACGCGAAGTTCCTGATGGAGAAGGTGATCGCGCTGCCGGTCGTCGTGAACGTGCAGTCGTCGTTCGTGCTGGAGACGGTCAAGGACACGAGCGCGCTGCCGGTGTGACGGTCCCCGCGCGGGCCCCGGATACACTCCGGCCATGGCGCTCAAGGCGACCGTCTTCAAGGCGGACCTCTCGGTCGCGGACATCGACCGCGGCGTCTACGCCGACCACGCGCTGACGCTCGCGCGCCACCCGTCCGAGACCGACGAGCGCCTGATGGTGCGGCTCCTCGCGTTCGCGCTGCACGCCGACGAGCGCCTCGCGTTCGGCCGCGGCTTGAGCGCGGAGGACGAGCCCGATCTCGCGTTGCGCGATCTCTCCGGCGAGATCGTCGAGTGGATCGACGTGGGGCTGCCCGACGAGCGCGAGGTGCGCAAGGCCTGCGGGCGCGCGCGTTCGGTGTTCGTCTACGCCTACGGCGGCCGCGCCGCCGCGCTGTGGTGGACGAAGGCCGCGGCCACGCTCGAGCGCCAGCCGACGCTCACCGTGCGCGAGGTTCCCGAGGAAGCGAGCGCGGCGCTGTCCGCGCTCGCAGCGCGCACGATGGCACTGCAGGTGACGATCCAGGACGGGCACGCGATCGTGTCCGGAGGCGAACACGTCGTCGCGCTCGACCTCGTGACGCTGAAGGCGCCGGCGTAGCCGCCCGCGCCCGGCGGACGGGGAGCGTACGCCGGTCTCCGCCCGCCGTCAGGCTCGGCCCAGCCTGCGCCACGCCGCCGGCGGGACGCCGAACTCGCGCTTGAACGCGCGGCCGAACGCGGCGTTGGAGTCGTAGCCCGCGCGCTCCGCGATGCGCGCGATCGCCTCGTCGTGCGCACGCAGCGCCTGTGCGGCGAGCGCGAGCCGCCAGCGCGTCAGGTAGACCATCGGCGGCTCGCCGACGAGTTCGGCGAATCGCTCGCCGAACGACGAGCGCGACAGCGCCGCTTCCCGCGCGAGCGCGTCGACCGTCCAGTCGTGTTCCGGCCGGCCGTGGAGGGCGGAGAGCGCGCGGCCGACATGGGCGTCGCGCAATCCGGCGAACCAGCCGGCTCCGACCGGCGGCAGCGTCGCGACGTAGCGCCGCATCGCCTCGACGAACAGCAGTTCGGCGACCTTGACACGCGCCGAACCCGAGCCCGTCGCCTCGGACGCCGACTCGCGAACGCCGGTGCGCATCAGTTCGCGCACGAGTCCGGAGGCCGGACCCTCGCCGACGCCCACGCGCAGCATCGGGGGCAGCGTCTCGATCAGCGGGCGCAGCAGCGCACGCTGGCCGATGAGATAGCTGCAGACGAAGCGCGTCTTCTCGCCGTCGCCGCCGGCGCGCATGCGGATCAGGTGCGGGTCGGACAGGTCGGCCGCGGAGACGAGCGCGTCGGTGTCCGCGGGCGCGAGGTGCACGTCGCTTCCCACCAGGTGATGGTCGTCGCGCGGAAACAGGATGACGTCGCCCGCCGAGAGTTCGACCGGCGCCCCGCCTTCCGCCAGGCGCACGCGGCAGGCGCCCTCGGTCACGTGGTGGAAATAGACGACGTGCTCGCCTGGCCGGAGCGCCCGGTGCACGCCCGGCAATCCGTAGCTTGCGCGCATGCACCACGGCGCGCCGAACTCCGCGGCGAGGTAGACGGCGCCGTCCAGCCGGACCGCCCGAAGGACTTCCGAGAGGGCATCCACGGTCATTCGATCAAGGAACGCGGCGCCGCGATCAACGCGGAACTGCCGCCGGTTTCCATAGTAGCAACCCGCGGGTCGTCGTCCCGCGCGGCGCCGCCGCCCGACGACTCGCGGCCGGGCCGATCGCCCGGTCACTTCGAGGACGAACGCCATGCCACTCGACGACAAGCCCCATGCGACACCCGCCGATGCCGACCGTGAACGGGCCGCGACCCATGCCGGCGCGTGCTTCTGCGGCAGCGTTCGCTTCGAGGTCGCGGGCGCGCCCGAAGCGATGGGCTACTGCCACTGCGACTCCTGCCGCCGCTGGTCGGCCGGTCCGGTCAACGCGTTCACGCTGTGGAAGCCCGACGCGCTGCGGGTCACGCAGGGCGCCGACCACATCGGCACCTACCGCAAGACGCCGCGAAGCGAGCGCAAGTGGTGCCGCGTCTGCGGCGGCCATCTGTTCACGCACCACCCGCACTGGAATCTCACCGACGTGTACGCGGCGGTGATTCCCGACTTCCCGTTCCATGCGGGCGTCCACGTCAACTACCACGAGACGCGGTTGCCGATGCACGACGGGCTGCCGAAGTTCCACGACGTGCCCGCCGAGATGGGCGGCAGCGGAACAACGATTCCCGAGTAGCGCGGAGGCGAAGGAAGGGGTCAGAGCCGCAATTCGGACGACGCTTCGCGTTGCCCGAATTGCGGCTCTGACCCCTTGCGATGGTCGAGCGACGTCCCGGGGGAACGAACGCGGGCATCATGCGGTCTGTCGCGCGATGCCCGCCCGTCAGGCGGGCCGCGCCATGGAGCCCGAACCCGATGACCGCGATCGACCGCAGCCGCCTCCTCTTCCCCTCGCTCGGAGGCCTCTACGACAGGCTCACCTGCGTGTCGGTGCCGCTGATGCGCCTCTGCGCGGGACTGATCCTGATGGTGCACGGCTGGCCGAAGATCCAGCAGCCGTTCAAGGCCGCGGGCATGGCCGAGAGCCTGGGCTTCGTCCCCGGCGTGTTCTGGTCACCGCTCCTGGCCGGCACCGAGTTCATCGGCGGAGCGCTGCTCGCGCTCGGGCTCCTCACGCGTTTCGCCGCGGCCGGCGCGACCGTGGTGCTGCTCGTTACCGTCTACTTCCACTGGATCGTCCAGGGCCAGGGACTCTCCGGTTCCGAGAAGTCGATCCTCTGGGCGGCGATGACGTTCTTCTTCGTCGCGCACGGCGGCGGTGCGTTCTCGGTCGATCGGAGGCTCTCGCGGGAACTCTGACTACGCGCCCAGCCGGGCGGACAGCGCGCGCAGCATCGAGGCGCCGTCGCCGCGCCACGCCGAGCCGTGCATGCACGCGAGCGTGGTGGGCGCGGTGTCCGCGAGCGCGGCGAGCACCCGGCCGGTGTTCGGCGAATGCGCGTAGTAGTCCATCCTGCTGCGGCCGGCTTCGGACGCCTCGAGGATGTCGCCTTCGGTGATCGCGTCGTGGCGATCGCCGAACTGCGTGAACAGGTCGCCGCAGAAGAGCGTGTGCGTCGTCGTCTCGGAGAGGAATCCGCATTCCCAGCCGTGCGGGACGTGGGGGGCGTCGTGCCAGCGCACCTCGCGCGCGCCGAGCGAGAGCGCTTCGCCGTCGGCGAGCGGGCGCGGCGGACGGTCGGCGAGGTCGCCGATCGACACCAGTGCGGCGATGCGCCCGCACAGCGGGACCGCGTGCGGCGCGACGGCGAGGAACGGATTGAGCGCGCCGCACTCGTCCGCCTCGACATGCGAGAACGAGACGTAGCGCAGGCGCTCGACTGGCAGCACCCGCTCGATCCCGGCGCGCACGGCGTCGAACAGCTTCCGCGGACCGGTGTGGAAGAGGAGCGGCGCCTCGTCGCGGACGAGGTACTGGTTGAACGTGAATCCGCCCGATCCGGTGCTCGGAGGGATCGCGATGCTGATGCGATAGATGCCGTCGGCGATCTCGTCGACGCCGGTGTCGTGGAGGCTCATCGGGTGTCCTTTCGGCTTCGGGTGGACCAGATCAGACGGGGCACGAGGTCCGCCGGCATGTCTCCGGCGAGGCGCGCGGCGTCCCGCGTGGAACGGTTACGCGTCGGGATCGTCCACGCCGGATGGTCGAGGAGCACGATCTCCGCGTCAACGAAGGCCGGAGCGGGTCGCAGGCGTTCGCGCCGCCCGGCATTCGAAGGGGGGTATCATGCTCGCGCCGCTCGTTCCATCGCGCGTAGGGAGCCCGCCATGCGTCCCGTCACCCGGATCTGGGCATGGACCGCCGTGTGCGTCGCCGTGCTCGCGACGCTCCGGGGTTTCTGGCCTCTGGCGCTCGCGGTCTTCCTGCTGTCGCCCGCGCCCGCGTGGGTCTTCGCCGGTCGGGGGTCCGCGGCCGGCCCGGCGACGGCCGCATGGCTGCGCGCGATCGGCATCGCGGCGGCCGTGCTCGCGCTCGTCTACGTCGCGGTCGTCGCGATGGGGGGCCTGCCGCAGATGCATGAATGGCGCGGCCTCCTGTCCGGCGCGCGATGAAGACGCGCGTATCGCCCGACCGATGATCGCCGCGTCGCGCACCCACCGCATCGACACGACGATCGACATCGGCGCATCCGCCGACCGCATCTGGCGGATCCTCTGCGATTTCGCGGGCTACGCGCGCTGGAACCCGTTCGTGCGCGCAATCGCCGGCGAGCCGGCGATCGGCGCGAGCCTCGTCGTGTCGCTCGCTCCGCCCGGAGGCCGGCCGATGCGCTTCCGGCCGGTCGTCGTCGCGCTCGAACCGGAACGCGAGCTGCGCTGGAAGGGGAAGCTGCTGATCCCCGGACTCTTCGACGGGGAACACTGGTTCCGCCTGGTCGCGCGCGGCCGCGCGCGCACGACCTTCGAGCACGGCGAGCAGTTCTCGGGGCTGCTCGTGCCGCGCTTCCGGCCCGCGCTCGAGGACACGACGCGGCGCGGTTTCGTCGCGATGAACGAGGCGCTGAAGCGCGAGGCCGAGCGCGCGGCGTGAGTACCGTCCGGCCACCACACGGGAAGCCGGCATCGGCCGGCGTTCAACCGCGGACGGCCTGCAGCGCGACGAGCCGCCGTTCCCGTTCGACGGTCAACACCTTCTGCCAGGCGTCCGGCCGCCACCGGCCGCCGAGCCACGCGGCCGTGTCCGAGACGGTCGCGGTCATCGGGCGGACCGTGAGCCCGGCCTCGACCGCACGCGAGGTTTCGATCGCGTAGAAGCCGGCGTACCGCGGATCGTCGGAGGGCAGCCACAGCGGCAGTTCGGTCCACGGTTCGATGCCCGCCCGGCGCAGGACCTCCTCGTCGATCCACACCGGCGCGGGAGCATCGACGCGGCGCAGCAGCGTCGCGGCCTCGACCAGATCCTGCATCGTGAACCGGCCCGCGGGGCTCGTCGCGTTGAAGGTGCCGCCGACATCGCCTTCGGCCAGCACCACCATCCACGTCGCGAGATCGCGCGCGTCGATGAACTGGATCGGCCGCTCCGGCGGCGCGGGCACCGCGGCTTCGTCGTCGCGCTCGCCCAGGACCTCGGGTTGGGTGAACCGAGCGACCCAGTAGGCGAAGCGGTCGGTCGGGTCGTGCGGCCCCACGATGAGCCCCGGACGCACGATCGTCGCGTTCGCGCCGCAGCGCGCGAGGACGCGGTCCTCGCAGGCGGCCTTGAGCGCACCGTAGTGCGCGGCGACATCCTCGCTCTCCGGATCGGCGAGCGTCTCGCGCGCGGCGTCCTCGCCGATGCCCGGCGTCGCCGTGTCCGCGTACACCGATTGCGTCGACACGAAGAGGTAGCGGCGCACGCGGGCGGCGAGGAGTTCGCAGGACGCATCGACGATGCGCGGCACGTAGCCGGAGAGGTCGAACGCGGCATCCCAGGTCCCGGACGCGAGCGCCGCGAGTCCGGCGCCCTTGCGCGGGTCGCGGTCGCCGCCGAGCGGCAGGACCGCGGGGTGTTCGTGCGTCGGCGACTGGCCGCGCGTGAACGTCGTGACCGTGTGTCCCCGTTCGACCGCGGCGTCGACCAGGTGCCGGCCGAGGAATCTCGTGCCGCCGAGGACGAGGAACTTCACGCGCCTCGCAGGAGCGCGCGGACCTGCGGCGCGAGCGAAGGATCGCCGCAGGCGACGACGTCGCCGCCCTCCTCGCAGACCCCGCCGTCCCAGGCGGTCACGACACCGCCCGCGCCTTCGATGATCGGGATCAGCGCCTGGATGTCCCAGGCGTGCAGCCCCGACTCGACCACGACGTCGATCAGGCCCATCGCGAGCAGGCAGTACGCGTAGCAGTCGCCGCCGAAGCGGGTGAGCCGCACCCGCGAGCGCACGCGCGCGAAACCCGCCGCACGCGCGGGCGTGTCGAACAGGTCGGGGGACGTGGACGCGAGGATCGCGTCGCCGAGCGCGCCGCAGCGGCGCGTCGAGAGCGCGCGCTCGGTCCCGGCGTGACGGAACCGCGCCTTCCCGCCGGCGGACGCGAGGAAGGTCTCGCCGACGTAGGGCTGGTGCGACACGCCGCAGACCACGCGCTCGCCGTCGTGGAGCGCGACCAGCATGCCCCAGTGCAACTGGCCGGTGATGAAGCTGCGCGTGCCGTCGACCGGATCGATCACCCAGGTGTGGCGCGACCGCCCGCGCTCGAACCCGTGCTCCTCGCCGCGGATGCCGTGGTCCGGGAACGCTTTCGCGATCGCGGCGCGGATCACCGCCTCCGCGTCGCGATCCGCCGCGGTCACCGGGTCGTAGCCGGTGTCGCCCTTGTCGTCGACCGCGATCGGCACGCGGAAGTGCGGCAGCGTCGCCGCCCCCGCATCGACCACCGTGCGGTAGGCGAACTCGAGATAGTCGTCCGGACTCATCGCCTCGACCCCGTGACCCGTGCGCGCCCCGGACCCCTCTTGCGCCGGGTCATCGCGGCACGATCTTCACGTTGCCGATCCGCTCCTGCGCCTCGATCAGCGAGGCCACGTAGCGGTCGCCGAACCCCAGCGCGTTCGCGGTCACGAGCGACTGGTGTACGGCCTCGCCGACGACCGAGGGCAGCATCATCGATTCGGTGAAGTGGGTGTAGTAGCGGAGATCCTTCGCGGCGTTCGAGAGCGTGAACTTGAGCCCCGTGAGGTCGCCGCCGTCGAGCATCCGTCCCACGAGCATCTGGAACAGGCCCGAGTTGACCGCGCCCGCCGAGATCACCTCGTGCAGCTTGCGGATCGACAGTCCGGCCTTCGCCGCCGCCGCGACGCCTTCCGCGGTGGCGGTGCAGATCGCCTGCGCGATGAAGTTGTTGATGAGCTTCAGCACGATCCCGTGCCCCGGCGGACCGGCGTGGACGATGTTCTCGCAGTAGGCGGCGAGCACCGGCTTCAGTTCCGCGAAGGTGGCGTCGTCGGCGCCGACCATCGTGTTGAGCCGACCCTGCTCCGCCTCGACCGGCGTGCGCGCGAGCGGCGCGTCGACGAAGCGCACGTCCTGTCGTGCGAGCGCCTCGCGCATCTTCGCCGAGGTGGCGGGCTCCGAGGTCGAGGTGTCGACGACGATCAGCCCCGGCCGCGCCGCGCCCGCGACGCCGGCCGGGCCGAAGATCACCTCCTCGACCTGCGGTGCGCCGGTGACGCACAGGATCACGATGTCGGCGTGGTGCGCGAGGTCGGCGTTGGTCGCGACCTCCTTCGCGCCGCGGCGCACGAGGTCCTCGATCGGCGCGCGGTTGCGATGCGCGCGCACGACGAGCGGGAAGCCCTTCTCCACCAGGTTCTTCGCGATGCCGTGGCCCATCAGGCCGGCGCCGACGATGCCGATGCGCTGTTTCGTGCTCAAGGGATCCGTCCGTCGAGATTGGCGATGCGAGGATCCGCGCGGGGAGGGGTTCCGGCGCGAGCGTCCGATTCTACGTCATCGGTCGTTCCGCCGCTCCCGCGACGGGCGCGCAGCGGAAGCCCGGCGCCGCTCGTGCAGCGTGATCAGGAGCCCGCTGCCGGCGATGATGGCGATGCCCGCGAGCGCGTACCCGTCCGGGAACGTCCCGAACACCGCCCAGCCCAGCATCGTCGCCCAGACCAGGTGCATGTAGGTGAACGGCGTGAGCGCGGACGCGGGCGCCCGCCGGAACGCGAGCACGAGCATGAAGTGGCCGAACGTGCCGGCCATGCCGCCCGACACCAGCGTCATCACGTCGGCCCACGGCATGGCGATCGATTCGAGCGTGAACGCCAGCGGAATCGCGAGTGCCAGCGCGCCGACGGCAGCCGGATAGAAGAGCAGCGCGCCCGGATCCTCCTCCGCCATCTTGCGCGTCAGGACCTGGAACAGCGCGAAGCAGCCGGCCGAGGCGAGCGCGAGGAGCGACGCGCCGCGAAACATCTCGCTCCCGGGCCGCACGACGAGGATCATCCCGATCGCTCCCGCGACGACGAAGGCGATCCGCGCGGGCGTCACGCGTTCGTCCAGCAGCACGACCGAGAGCACGACGACCATCATCGGCGCGGCGTAGCTCAGCGCCGTGACGTTCGCGAGCGGCAGGTCGGCGAGCGCGTAGACGAACATGACCGACGAGACGATGAGCACGCCCCCGCGCACGAGGTGGCGTCGCACAAGCCGCGTGCGCAGGAACCGGGCCCCCGACTTCGGCGCGAGCCAGGCGACGATGGCGAGCGCCTGGATCGCCCAGCGCGCCCAGACGAGCAGCGGTACCGGGTAGCGCGCCGACAGGGCCTTGATCACCGCGTCGAGCGTCGCGAAGCAGGCCGTCGCCGCGCAGATCAGCAGCACCGCGCGAACCGGAACGTGCTCGTGCTTCATACCGTGCACGCACGCCCCGCTATCGGGGTGCACGGCCGGGCGATTCGACGCAGAGGCGACGGCCGAAGCAACGGGCGCTGCCCGAGCCGCGCACGACGGATCCGGGCGCCCGCTGCGGGTGGGTGGACGGCTGCGAGGAGCATACTTGCGCGCGGCGAGCCCTCCGCGCGCCCGGGGCGGCCGCCCACCTGCCGCCGTGGAGCGGGTGAAGGGAATCGAACCCTCGTCGTAGGCTTGGGAAGCCTCTGCTCTACCATTGAGCTACACCCGCGCGGAGGCGGATTCTACACCCGGCCCGCGAGAGGCGAGCGCGCTCGCCCCCGATCCGGCATGACCGTCCACGAGCGATGACCCACGAAGCGAAGATCCCGAACGTGCTCTCGATCGCGGGTGTCGATCCGTCGGGCGGCGCGGGCGTGCTCGCCGACGTCAAGGCGATCAGCGCGCTTCGGGCATACGCCTGCGCCGTCGTCGCCGCGCTCACCGCGCAGAACACGCGCGAGGTGACCGGCGTGTTCCCGATCCCGCCCGACTTCGTGCGCGCGCAGATCGACACGCTCTTCGCCGACGTCCGCATCGACGCGGTGAAGATCGGCATGGTCGGCGCGGCGCCGGTGATCCGCGCGGTCGCCGACGCACTCGCGCATTGGCAGCCGCCGCACGTGGTGCTCGATCCGGTGATGGTCGCGAAGAGCGGCGACGCGCTGCTCGCGAGGGACGCGATCGGCGCGCTCGTCGAGGCGCTCGTTCCGCACGCGACCGTGCTCACGCCGAACCTGCCCGAGGCCGGCGCGCTCCTCGCGCAACGCCCGCCCGAATCGCTCGCCGAGATGCGCCGCGCCGCCGAGCGGCTGCGCGAGCGCATGACGCATGCGGGCACGCGCTGGGTGGTGCTCAAGGGCGGCCACCTGCCGGGGAGCGAGGCGATCGACGTCCTGACCGACGGCGACCGGATGATCGAGTTGGCCGGCCGGCGCATCGACACGAAGAACACGCACGGCACCGGCTGCACGCTGTCCGCCGCGATCGCCGCGCTGTTGCCGCAGTCGGCCGATGTCCCGACGGCGGTTCGCGCCGCCAAAGACTACCTCGCCTCGGCCATCGCCGCCGCCGACCGCCTCGCGGTCGGCACGGGCCACGGTCCGGTCCACCATTTCCACGCGCTGTGGCGCGCCTGATCCGCGCGGCACCAGCACGGTCCACGACTCCGGAGAGCCGATGCGCAACGCCGCCCTGCCGGTCACGCCGGACAAGCCCGACGCCTGATCGGTCAGGACGGGAGCGCCCCGAGCGCGCGCTCGATCGCCGGCAACTCTGCCGCCCGCTGCCACGCACGCGCGCGGTCGCGCAGGTCCTCCAGTTCCGATCTCGTGGCGACCCCGCGGCCCGCCCGCACGAGGACCCGCCCGAAGGCGACGTGGAACGTCGACCAGGGAAGCGTCTCGGCCTCCACCTTCGCCTCGAGTTCGCCCGCGTGATGCATCGCGCCGTCCCAGTCGGCCGCGTCGAGCGACGCGCGGATCGCATCGCGCCGGAACCAGAAGTGGTTGTGCGCCATCGGCGCCTCGCGCAAGAGCGCCTCGCCCCGGGCGATTGCCGCGTCTCGCGCAGCGGCGTCGCGGGCCACGATCGCCTCCGTGCCGAAGAGAAGGCCCCCGGCGAACTTCATGCCGATCGTCTCGCACAACGCGCGCGACTCCGCGAGATGGCGCTCCATCGCGTCGATGTCGCCGTCGTCGCGCGCGATCCGCGCGAGCAGCATCAGGTCGATCGCCGCGAAGCGCCGTGAATCGATGCGCCGCGCGAGCGCGAGGCTCCGCGCCAGCGGCTCGCGCGCCTCGTCGAACCGCCCCGCGTCGACGAACACGAGGCCGGCGCATTCGTCGGCCATCACCTCGGCGACGCGATGCCCGATCGCGCGCGCGGCGTCCCGCGCCTCGTCGATCGCCGCGCGCGCGAGGTCGAGGCGACACAGGTAGCCCGCCGTGATCGCGATCATGCAGCGGTTGGTGAGCGAGTCGCGCAGCTCGCCCATCCGGTCGTACAACGCGACGCAGCGCGCGAACGCGTCGTGCGCGCTCGCCATCCTCCCGTCGGCGTACAGCACGTCGGCGATGCCCGAGTGCGCCTGTGCCTGCGACGCCTCGTCGCCGGCGATCCGCGCCTGATCGAGCGCACGCCGGTGCTCGCGCGCGCAGCCTGCCGTATCGCCGCGCGCGAAGGCGAGGCAGCCGCGCAGGTAGGCGATCCGCGCGAGCGCACGCGGCGAGGCCGATTGCACGGCGAGGGCCTCCGCCGCGTCGAGCGCCGCCTGGCCGGGCCCGAACGCGCTGGTGAGCCGGTGCGCGGCGCCGACACCGATCCACGCCTCGCAGCGCTCGTCGTCGGTCGATGCGTGCTCGAGCGCGCGAGCGAAGGCTGCCGCGGATGCCGGCGCGTCGCCGACATCGCGCGCGACCTCGCCTTCGAACGCGGCGAGCGCGTGGCGCATCGAAGGGGAGGCCGGAAGCTCGGCTCCGCGTCGAACGAGCGCGAGCGCGCGGTCGTGCTGCCAGGCGAGCGCCGCCGCACGCGCGGCGGCCAGGTACGCTTCCGCCGCGCCGGGATCCTCCGCGCGGTCGAGGTGGGCGGCATGGAGCGCGGGGTCGCGTTCCGCGTACCACGCGGCCGCGCGCCGGTGCAGGTCGCGGCGCGCGCTGTGCAGGAGCGACGCGTAGGCGCCGTCGCGGATCAGCGCGTGCGTGAACGCGAGTTCGCCGGGCGTCTCCGCGTCGCGGACGAGGTCGCGCGCGCGCGCCTGGGCGAACGGGACCGGGGAACCGACGAGATGCGCGACGAGCGCGGGGTCGAAACGCTGCCCCACGACCGACGCGGCCTGCAGCGCGGTTTTCTCCGCCGCCGGCAAGCGGTCGAGTCGCGCGAGCACCACGTTGCGGATCGTGCCCGGGACCGCTTCGCCGTCGGCGCCGCTCTGCAGCAACTGGATGAGGAACAGCGGATTGCCCTGAGCGCGCTCGACGCAACGACGCGCGACCTCGGGTCGTGCGTCGAGGAAGCGGCGCGCGACCTCCAGCGCCTCGTCGGTCGACAGCGGATCGAGTTCGATCGTCTCGGCGAGTCCGGGCGGCCAGCGGCCGGTCACCGGATCGCCTTCGCGCCGCGTCGTCGCCAGCAGCACGACCGCCCGCTCGGCCGCGACGGCGGCGATCGCGGCGATCGCGTCGATCACCGGGCGATCGGCCCAGTGCAGGTCCTCGACGAGGATCGCGACCGGGCGCGCGGCGGCCGCGCGCCCGACGAGCGCCGCCAGCGCGTTCACGCGCCCGCGCGCGCGCGTCGCGGGGTCCATCGCGTCGTACCGGCTGCCCGGCGGCGGCGGCAGGCCCAGCAGGTCCGCGACGAACGGATCGTCCGCGTCGGCGAAGGCGCCGGAGGCACGGGCGGCGGTCCAGGCAGCGAGGCAGGTCTCGGCGTCCGCCGCGACCGCGACGCCGAGGAGCGAACGCGCGAGCACGCTCGCGGCATCGCGGCCGCGCTCGGCGCCGAAATCGAGCACCGAGGCGACATGGCACGCGCAGCCCGCCTCGGCGGCGGCGGCGAGCATCGCTTCGCCGAAGAGCGACTTGCCCACGCCCGGGTCCCCGCGCACGACGAACGCGCGACCGGTGCGCGGCGCGCGCGCCGCGGCGATCGCCGCCTCGACGCGCGCACGTTCGGCGGGCCGCCCCACCATCGCGTGCCGCGCCGTCGGCGCGGCGTTGAGCGCACGGGCGCGCCAGACGCGCATCTCGCGCGCGAAGCCGCGCACCGCGAGCGTGCCGCGCGCCTCGACGTCGAGCCGCGAGCCGAGCGCTTCGCGCACTTCGTCGGAGACGATCGTCTCGCCAGGCTCGGCGAGATCCTCGAGGCGGGACGCCAGGTTGACCGCGTCGCCGGTCACCGTGTAGTCGGCGCGCACGGCGCTGCCGGTCGACGCGGCGACGACCTCGCCGCTCGCGATGCCGACGTGCGCGGCGAGCGTCCGTCCGGTCTCGCGCGAGAGCAATTCCATCGCGTCGTGGATCTCGAACGCGGCGCGCACCGCGCGCTCGATGTCGTTGCCGTGCGCGACCGGCGCGCCGAACACCGCCATCGTGGCGTCGCCGATGTGCTTGTCCACGGTGCCGCCCGCGCGCGCGATCGCGCCGTCCACGAGGTCGAAGTAGCGTCCGAGCAGGCGGTGGATCGCCTCGGCGTCGGATTCGGAGGTGAGGCGCGTGAATCCCGCGAGGTCGGCGAACAGGATCGCGACCGTCCTGCGTTCGCCTGCCGCGGGAGGCGGCGCGACGGCGACACGAGCGCCGCATTGCGGGCAGAAGCGCGCGCCCGAGGGCAGCGCGGCGGTGCAGGTTCCGCAAGCTCCATCGCCCATGCGTGAGCGCTCCGGCAGCGCGCGGCCTCGGACCGCCTCCGCGCGTGCGCCATTCTGGCAGCTTCCGGGGCCGGCGGCGTTGTCGCCGCCGCGCGAACGGCGTATCGTGGCGAGCATGCGCTAGGGGTCCTGTCCGCGTGCGCGGACGGGTGAGACAGACCCTAAGAACCTGATCCGGGTAATGCCGGCGTAGGGAAGCGCGGCCCCGGAGCCCGGGCGCCCGCTCCTCCCGCCCGCCGGCGGACCCACGAGGAGCCACGATGAACGCCAACGACCAGTTCTACGCGCGCGACGCGCACGTCGATGCCGCCGCGGTCGCGCCGCTGCCCGCGTCGCGCAAGATCCACGTGCAGGGCTCGCGCCCGGACCTCCGCGTGCCGATGCGCGAGATCGCGCAGTCCGACACGCCGGCGTCGTTCGGGGCCGAGAAGAATCCGCCGATCGTCGTCTACGACACCTCGGGCCCCTACACCGACCCGGACGCGCGCATCGACATCCGCCGCGGACTCGAGCCGCTGCGGGCGCGCTGGATCGAGGAGCGCGGCGACACGGTCGAACTCGACGGCCCGACGTCCGCGTACGGCCGGGCGCGGCTCGCCGACCCCGCGCTCGCCGGCATGCGCTTCGATCTCGCCCGCAAGCCACGCCGCGCGAAGCCGGGCGCGAATGTCACGCAAATGCGCTACGCGCGCCGCGGTGTCGTCACGCCTGAAATGGAGTTCATCGCGATTCGCGAGAACTGCCTTCGCGACGAGATGCTGCGCGCGCTTCCGCCCGGCGTCACGCGCCGGCACCCGGGCCAGAGCTTCGGCGCATCCATTCCCGATGCGATCACGCCGGAGTTCGTGCGCGACGAGGTCGCGCGCGGCCGCGCGATCATCCCCTGCAACGTGAACCACCCGGAGAGCGAGCCGATGATCATCGGCCGCAACTTCCTCGTGAAGATCAACGCGAACATCGGCAACTCGGCGGTGTCGTCGTCGATCGGCGAGGAAGTCGAGAAGATGACCTGGGCGATCCGCTGGGGCGGCGACACCGTCATGGACCTCTCCACCGGGAAGAACATCCACGAGACGCGCGAGTGGATCGTGCGCAATTCGCCGGTCCCGATCGGCACGGTCCCGATCTACCAGGCGCTCGAGAAGGTCGACGGGAAAGCCGAGGAGCTCACCTGGGAGATCTACCGCGACACGCTCGTCGAGCAGGCCGAGCAGGGCGTCGACTACTTCACGATCCACGCGGGCGTGCTCCTGCGCTACATCCCGATGACCGCGAAGCGCATGACCGGCATCGTGTCGCGCGGCGGCTCGATCATGGCGAAGTGGTGCCTCGCGCACCACCGCGAGAGCTTCCTCTACACGCGCTTCGAGGAGATCTGCGAGATCATGAAGGCCTACGACGTGGCGTTCTCGCTCGGCGACGGGCTGCGTCCCGGGTCGGGTCACGACGCGAACGACGAGGCGCAGATGGCCGAGCTCGCGACCCTCGGTGAGTTGACGCAGGTCGCGTGGAAGCACGACGTCCAGACGATGATCGAGGGCCCCGGCCACGTGCCGATGCACCTCGTCAAGCACAACATGGACGAGCAGCTCCGGCTGTGCGGCGAGGCGCCGTTCTACACGCTCGGCCCGCTCACCACCGACATCGCCCCCGGCTACGACCACATCACCAGCGCGATCGGCGCGGCGATGATCGGCTGGTACGGCACCGCGATGCTCTGCTACGTGACGCCGAAGGAGCATCTCGGGCTGCCGAACAAGACCGACGTCAAGGACGGGATCGTCGCGTACAAGATCGCGGCGCACGCGGCCGACCTCGCCAAGGGGCATCCGGGCGCGCAGATCCGCGACAACGCGCTGTCGAAGGCGCGCTTCGAGTTCCGCTGGGAGGACCAGTTCAACCTCGGCCTCGACCCGGACAAGGCGCGCGAGTTCCACGACGAGACGCTGCCGCAGCACGGCGCGAAGCTCGCGCACTTCTGCTCGATGTGCGGGCCGCATTTCTGCTCGATGAAGATCACGCAGGACGTGCGCGACTACGCGGCGAAGCAGGGCATCGCCGAGGACGACGCGCTCGCGCAGGGCATGGAGGCGAAGGCGGTCGAGTTCGTGCGGAAAGGCGCGGAGCTCTACTCGAAGGCTTGAGGCCGCGACCGGCCCCGGACGCGCGCGGGCCCGCAACGCGGCTGGTCAGGCCACCGGCTCTGCAGTTGACCGCCCGAACAAGGCCGTCGAACATCCGGTGACGGAGCCGCCGGTCGGCCGCGGGCGAACGACCCTGCGGCCGGGCCGATCCGGCTCGCGGCAGGCGATGGACGACGCGATAGTTCGCGCTTCGGCGCAGCCCGATGCATCCCGGCCCGGCGACCCCGGCGGCGCCGCCCGGCGGCTGTCGATCGTGGTGCTGACGCACAACCGCGCCCACCTGCTGGGCGGCTGTCTCGACTCGCTCGCGCGCCAGGCCGATCCGGACGCGCCGCTCGAGATCGTCGTGGTCGACGACGGCTCGAGCGACGCAACGCCGACGGTGGTGCGCGAATGGCAGGGACGCGATGCGCGCATTCGCTACTGCCGGCGGCCGCACGGCGGCATCGCGGCTGCTCGCAACACCGGGATCGTGAATGCGACCGGCGACGTCGTCGCCATCGTCGCGGACGACTATCTGCTGGCGCCCGACTATGCGAGGACCGTCGTGTCGTTCTTCCGCGCGAATCCGGTCGCGATGATCGTCCGCTTCAGGCTGGTCGCGGCCGACGACCGTTTCCTGAGCCGCGTCAGCCACGCCTACCAGGAGGCGAGCACGAGTCGCCGTCTCGCCGACGGCGGCCGATTCGGAGGGCATCGGGCGCTGTGGCGACACCGGCCCGCGCCGACGTCGACCACCACCGAGCACGGGCTGGAGGCGGCCGGCGCGGCGGCATTCCGTCGCGAGGTGTTCAGCCGCGTCGGCCTGTTCGACGAGTCGTTCGAGCGCGCCGAGGATTCGGACCTGACCGCGCGCCTGCGCGCCGCGGGGATCCCGGTTCACTATTGCCCGAACCATGCGATTCGTCATCGCTACGACACCGACCTGCGCACGGTGCTGCGGACCGCGCATCTCAGCGGACGCTACCGCTGGCGCTACTACGCCAAGCACGAGGCGCCGGCGTTGACCGGCGCGGCGCTCGTCCGCCTTCGGTTCGCGACCAAGCTCTCCGCGCTCTATTGGGCGTGCTGGCGCAGCGCCCAGGCCGGATCGCTCGGGAAGTTCCTGTCCTACCTGCCGGTCATGGTGCTGATCGAGGGCGCCAACAAGGCGGGCTTCCTCGCCGAGGCGCGCGCCGCACGGCGGCGCACCAGGGCAGCGCGGAGCCCGGCGCGCGGCCCGATCGCGCCGGACTGACCGCCGACCGCCGTGCTCCAGCGAATCCGTCCGCTCGTCCAGGTGCCGTCGTTCCGGGTCCTCCCGCTGGAGCGACGGCGCGAGCGCGTGAGGCTCATCGCCACGACGATGGTGCGCAACGAGCGCGAGCACCTGCCGGCGATGCTGCGAAACGTCGCGGCGCAGGTCGACGGCATCGTCGCGCTGGACGACGGATCGACCGATGGTTCGGCGGAGATGCTCGCGGCCTCCCCCGGCGTCCTCGAGGTGCTGCGCAATCCGGCGGATCGCGGCGCGTACGACGAGCCGGGGGGGCACCGGCGGCTGGTCGCCGCGGCGCTCGCGCACGGAGCCGACTGGATCGTCTCGATCGATGCGGACGAACGGCTCGAGCACGACTTCCGCGTTCGCGCCGAACGCGTGATTCGGCGCGGTCGGGCACTCGGGTTCACGGCCTTCGCGCTGCACCTGCGTGAACTCTGGGATCATCCCGACCGCTACCGGGCCGACGGCCTCTGGGGCAGGAAGCGGGTAGCCCGGCTGTTCCGCGCTCGCCTCGACCACCGCTTCGACCCGCGCCCTCTCCACGGGTCCAAGGCGCCGCTGCAGGGGAAGGTGATGGGCGCGTTCCCACCGGCCGATCTCGTCATCTATCACCTGAGGATGATCCGCCTCGAGGACCGGATCGCGCGGCGCGACCGCTACCTCGCCCTCGATCCCGGGGCCGTCTGGCAGCCCGGGATCGGCTACGACTATCTCACCGACGACCGCGGACTCGTGTTGCGACACATCCCGCCACGCCGCGGTTACATCCGTTGACCGCGACGTCATGCGATTGCCGGGGTGGTTTTCGCGTCGCATCGGAGGCACACGCGCCGGCTCGCCGGCGTCGCCCGATCTCTCGTCGATTCCGTCCGGCAGCAACTACGCGAGCCTCTTTTGCGTCGATCCCCCGATCGTCCTCGGCTGGACCGGACGCCGGTTCCGCTTCGGCAGCGCCTCGGCGCTCGCACCGCTCTTCCGGCGCCGCCGGATCACGTTCCTGCTGATCGCCAAAGGCAGCGTCGCCGACGACGACGAGGCCCGCGAGCTCGCGGCGGACGCGAAGGCATTCATCGCCGCGCACCCACATCACCGTTTCGAGTGGCTGTGCAACATCGACGAGGAGACCTCCCGGCTCCGCGAACTGGGCCTGAGCGCGCACACGCACAACCAGAATCTGTTCCTGCGCGAGGACGTCTTCCGGCCGCTGCCGCGCGTCGCGCCGGTCTTCGACGCCATCTACAACGCCCGCGTTTCGCCGGAGAAACGAAACGAGCTCGCCGCGCGGCTCGACAGCGTGGCGTTCGTCGCCTATCGCGACCCGGGCGAACACGACGCCGCGGCGTTCCACGAGGCCTGCCGCGCCCTAGCAGAGCGCGTCCCCGGGGGCCGGCTGCTCAACACCCCCACGCGCGACGGCTGCAGGCGCCTCACGCCGAAGGAGGTGAACGCCGCCTATGCCCGGGCTCGCGTTGGGTTGTGCCTGTCGCCGCGGGAAGGCGCGATGCGCGTCGCGGTCGAGTATCAGCTCGCTGGCCTGCCGATCGTCGCCACGCCATGCCGGGGCGGCCGCGATCACTTCCTGGACGCCGAGACCTGGGCGATCGTGCCGCCCGAGCCGGACGCCATCCGCGACGCGGTGTCGGCGTTCCGGGCGCGCGCGCTGCCGCGCGAATGGGTCCGGGCGCGAACGCTCGCTCGAATCGCGCACGCCCGCGCGCGCTTCGTGGAATTCGTCCAGGGCCTGATCGACTCGGAGGGCGGCCAGGGCGCATTCGACGCAACCTTCCGCGCGTACCATCGGAAGGAGCGTTTCGAGCGGTGGCTGCCGATGCGCGACTTCGCCGCCGAAACGTGGAAGAGGCTGGGCGGCGACTGAGCCCGCGCTCGGTGTCCGGCGGGCCTGCCGATATAATCGGCGTGCAGACGCCCTTCCCGCGGTGCGTCGAACATCGGAGGATTTCGTGTTTCGTCTCGTCCTATCGCTCGCCATCGCCGTCACGCTTTCGTTCGTACCGCTCGCCGCCGCCGCGTTCACGCTGTCGAGCGCGGAAATCAAGCCGGAAGCGACGATCGCCAACGCCCAGGTGTTCAACGGCTTCGGCTGCACCGGCGAGAACGTGTCGCCCTCGCTCGCCTGGAAGAATCCTCCGGCCGGCACGAAGAGTTTCGCCGTCACCGTCTACGATCCCGACGCGCCGACCGGCAGCGGCTGGTGGCACTGGGTCGTGTTCAACCTGCCGGCGTCGACGACGTCGCTGCCGCTCGGCGCGGGCGACAAGTCGGGTTCGAAGCTTCCCGCCGGCGCGGTCCAGGGCCGCACCGATTTCGGCGCGCCCGGCTGGGGCGGCCCCTGTCCGCCGGCCGGCGACAAGCCGCACCGCTACATCTTCACCGTGCATGCGCTGAAGATCGACAAGATCGAGGTTCCGGCCGACGCCACCGCCGCGCTCGTGGGCTTCATGATCCACGCGAACCGGCTCGGCCAGGCGAGCTTCGTCGGGCGCTACGGCCGATCGAAGTGATCCGGGGAAGCCCGGTGTAGCTCCACGGCGCGCGCGACCTCGCGTCGCCTTCCGCGTCGGGGCGCGGCGCGAACGCATCCGGGGCGGGGTCGCGCGCCGTGGGGTGCGGTTCAGCTCGACCGGCGATCGAAGCGGCCGAGCGTCCGCTCGACGATCGCCGCGTTCTGCGCCGCGATCGCGCGGAACGGATCCGAGACGCGGTCGTCGTTCGCTGCCGCGCGCCAGAAGTCCGCGGCCGCCGCGCCCGCCGACGACCAGACGGCTTCGTGCCCCGGCTGCGGAAGCGGAGCGTTGAAGCTTCGCGCCGGCACGTCGCCCGCGACAGGCGCATAGCCCATCGGCAGCATGCCGTAGACCGGCGCGAGGTCCAGCGTGTCGTCGTCGCGCGGCAGGAACGACAGGTTGCCGAGGTGCATGTCGGCGTTCGCGATGAACCGGCCGAAGGCGTCGAGCCAGCGCACGCGCTCCACGATATCGGGCGAGATCCATCGCAGCGCCGCGAGGCGTTGCGCGGCTTCGACCCAGCGACCCGCG
The DNA here is from genome assembly GCA_015075645.1 of Burkholderiales bacterium. Taxonomy (NCBI): domain Bacteria; kingdom Pseudomonadati; phylum Pseudomonadota; class Betaproteobacteria; order Burkholderiales; species Burkholderiales bacterium. Next base: position 398,885 of record JABTUF010000006.1, read on the forward strand.
CCGGCGGGGAGGCTCAGGTATTCGGCGTTGAGCGCGGCGAGCGAGACGACCGCGCGCCGTCCGCGCGCTCCGATGCGATCGAACCGGACGACTTCGAGGAACACGCGGGAGCCGCCTTCGACGATCTCCGACGCCGCGGCGTCGATCCCGCGCGCGCGGAGCGTCTCGAGCGCGAGGTGCTCGCACGCGAGGAGATCGCACCAGCGGCGCGCGCTCGGCGAAAACTCCGACGGCGAGAACTTCACCAGCGCGTGCCGCGCGGCGTCCGACGTTCCCACGAGCGCGCCGAACTTGGGCTCTGCCCCGCCGACGAGCGCGCCGGGCGTCACGCCGGCGATCGCATCGTTCGCGAGCATCGGATAGACGCGCGCGCGGTCGTCCCGGGGCACCGGTTCCCGGTCGCGCGCGAGCGACTCGTAGTTTCGGCGCGCGGACGCTTCGCCGAGGACGAGGTCGCCGGGAAGATCCTCGCCTGCGTGGAGGAGCGCCACGAGCGTGTCGTCGTCGGACCAGTCGTCCGGACGGTCGGGCAGCCGCAACTCGGCGTGGCGACGGGCGAACGATTGCCCGAGGAAGCCCTTGGGACGCGCGTCGAAGCACGGGAGCGGCAGGCCGGCGAAGACGCCGTCGCCGCGTCCACCACGCATCCACCGCGGCAGCGGGGCCGCATCGTGGACGCAGCAGCCGGCCGGCGCCAGCGCGGTCGCGCGTCCGAGGCGGACCATCGATCCGTCGGGCGCGACGCGGAAGAACGGGAACCCGGAACCCAGGTCGCGGATCGGGCGGGTCGCGGCGTAGCGTCGGGCGCGCGTCGCTCCGATGCGCACGATGCTGTCGCCGGCGCGCGCCACCAGCCGGGAGAAGCTCGCTTGCGACCCCACGCCCAGGGCCCGCATCAGCGGTGCGGCGGTCGAAAGCGGCGACCGGCGCAGTTCGGCCACGAGGGCGGACACGTCGCTGGCAGTCGTCACCGAAGGTGCGTCACCGGATCCAAAGTGGATGAATTGTCAGTCAGTGACCTATTTGCTGTCAATGATTTACATTGGCCAATCCGAGAAATTCAGAATGAATCGCTCGGACTGAACGCAACCGAGCCGCTCGGCTCGCTGACTCTGCGTGCTCATCTTGGGTCAAGTCGAAATGGTTGAATCACTGGATGAAATAGCCACGGCAGTGCATGATGTATGTGCTTGAATATCAGTGAATTGCGCACATGCAAGCGCCTGGATGAATGAATCCACCGCCCGGCAGGAGGTCAGTCGTCCTGCGCCGCCACCCGAACCGCGTACCCGCCCGACTTCTCGTCGCGCTCCAGCGTCAGTGCCCCCGCGTCGCGGGCCGCCTCGAGCATGGCGTTGAACGACCGGAAGCCGTAGTAGCTCTCGGCGAACCCCGGCCGGACCCGCTTCAGCGCCTGCTTCACCATCGACCCCCAGACCTTGTCGTCGCCGCCACGCTCGGAGGCGAGCGCCTCCACGGTCCCGACGATGAGGTCGATCGCCTCCCCCCGTCGCGCGTCGTCGGACTTCGCGGCCGGCGGCGGCGCGGGGTCGTCCGCCGGGGGCTCGGCCTTCGCGGCCTTCGCCCCGCTCGCCGCGGCCTTCGCGGGCGCCTTGGCCCGCGGGGTCCCGGCCTTCTTCGCCGCGCGCTTCCTCTGCTCGCGCACGAGGTCGTCGTAGTAGATGAACTCGTCGCAGTTCGCGATCAGGAGGTCCGAGGTCGAGTTCTTGACGCCGACGCCGATGACCGTCTTGTCGTTCTCGCGCAGCTTCGACACCAGCGGCGAGAAGTCCGAGTCGCCGCTGATGATGACGAAGGTGTCGACGTGCTCCTTGGTGTAGCAGAGGTCGAGCGCGTCGACGACCATCCGGATGTCGGCGGAGTTCTTGCCCGACTGGCGCACGTGCGGGATCTCGATCAGCTCGAAGCTCGCCTCGTGCATCGGCGCCTTGAACGCCTTGTAGCGCTCCCAGTCGCAGTACGCCTTCTTGACGACGATCGAGCCCTTGAGCAGCAGGCGCTCGAGCACCTTCTTGATGTCGAACTTCTCGTAGTTCGCGTCGCGCACGCCGAGCGCGACGTTCTCGAAGTCGCAGAACAGCGCCATGTTGGAAGTGTCGCTCTCGCGGGCCATCATGGCCTCCAGGGTTCGGCGGGTGCGCCACGATACCACCCGCCTGTGGGAAACTGGGGTCGGACTCGACTTCCCAAGCGCGCGGGAAACCAGGGTCAGACTCGACTTCCCGGACGCGTTTCGTTCAGAGCACCCTGTTCCGGAAGAGTCGAGTCTGACCCTGCTTTCCCTGCCTTCCCCCGAACGATGAACGCTCCGCCCCGTCCGCTGTCCGCCGTCGAGGCCCGCGTGCTCGGCGTCCTCGTCGAGAAGGAACGCACGGTGCCCGACAGCTACCCGCTGTCGCTCAACGCGATCGTGCTGGGCGCCAACCAGAAGACGAGCCGCTCGCCGACGATGGAGCTGGCGGAAACCGACGCGCAGGCGGCGCTCGACGCATTGAAGGGCCTGTCGCTCGTCGTCGAGACCTCCGGCGGACGCGTGATGCGCTACGCCCACAACCTGCCGCGCGCGCTCGCGATTCCCTCGGAGTCGGCGGCGATCGTCGCCACGCTGATGCTCCGCGGCCCGCAGACACCCGGCGAGCTGCGCATCAACTCCGAGCGCCTCCATCGTTTCGCCGACGTCTCGTCGGTCGAGGCCTGCCTCGCCGAACTCGCCGCGCGTCCGGCGGGCGCGCTGGTCGTCGAGCTGCCGCGCGCGAGCGGCGCGCGTGAACGCCGCTGGGCGCACCTCTTGTCCGGAGCGCCTGCGGCGGTCGCGGACGCACCTTCGCCGGCCGATCGCGCGCACGACGGCGATCGCCTCGCCGCGCTGGAGGCCCGCGTCGAGCGGCTGGAGCGCGCGCTCTCCGAGATCCGCGGCTCGCGCGACGCGTAGCCTGCGCGGCGCCAGCATTGCCCGATCCCAGTCGCGCGGGCACAATCGCAACCCCGGCGCGCACCGCCAGCCCCTTCCCCGAACCGGACATGGACATCCAGACGTTCTACGAAGCCAGCAAGCCCATCGTGATCGCCTTCGCGCTCAAGGTCGCGGGCGCGCTCGCGATCTACATCGTCGGCCGCTGGCTGATCGGCTTCGCGACCGGGCTCATCACGCGCGCGCTGGAACGCCACAAGACCGAACCCACGATCATCCGCTACATCGCGAACGTGATCGCGGTGGCGCTGAACGTGCTGCTGGTGATCGGCATCCTCGGCTACTTCGGGGTCGAGACGACGTCGTTCGCGGCGCTCATCGCCGCCCTGGGCATCGCGATCGGCGCGGCGTGGGGCGGGCTCCTGTCGAACTTCGCGGCCGGCGCGTTCATCCTGGTGCTGCGTCCGTTCAAGGTCGGCGATTACGTGAACGCCGGCGACGTCGAAGGCACGGTCCGCGCGATCGGATTGTTCTCGACCGCGATCGACACGCCCGACAACGTGCAGACCTACGTCGGCAACGCGAAGATCATGGGCGGCAACATCCGCAACTTCTCGGTGAACCCCCATCGCCGCGTCGAACTCACCGCGCAGCTCGACCACACCGTCGACCCGATGGACGCGATCGCCCGCCTGAAGGAGGTGCTGCCGTCGATCGCCAACGTCGAGCAGTCGCCCGCACCCGACGTCGAGATCCTGGGATTCAACGAGCGCGGTACGCAGCTCGCGGTGCGACCCTACACGCACACCAACCACTACTGGCAGGTGTACTTCGACACCAACAAGGCGATCCGCCAGACGTTCGCGGCCGCGGGCTACCCGGTGCCCGAGGAGTACACGCGCGAACGCGAAGTCTGAACCGATCTTCCGCAGGAGAACGCGATGGGCATGCTCGACGGTTTGCTGGGACAGATCCTTTCGGGAGCGATGCAGCCGGGAGCGGCCGACGACGGCGGCCTGCCCGGGATGAGCGGCATGGGACGCGCGTCCGGCGGCATGGGCGGTCTGGGCGGCCTGGAATCGATCCTGGGCGGTGGTGGCGGCGGCGCGGGCATGGCGGGCGCCGCGGGAGCCGGCGGCCTGATGGCGGTGCTGCTCCAGATGCTGCAGCAGAACGGCGGAATCGGCGGAGTGCTCTCGCAGTTCCAGCAGGCCGGCTACGGCAAGCAGGCGGACTCCTGGGTGGCGAACGGGCAGAACATGCCGATCAACGGCGACATCCTCTCGAAGGTGCTGGGTTCGGGGCAGCTCGACCAGATCGCGCAGCAGCTCGGCATGTCGCGCGGCCAGGCCGCCGACCAGATGGCTTCCGCGCTCCCCGACGTGGTCAACCACATGACGCCGAAGGGAAGCGTGCCGTCGAACGGCGACGACCTCGTCAATCGCGCGCTCGAGATGCTGCAGCGCGGAGGACGGTAGCGTCGGAACTCGGCAGGCACGGTGCTTGCCTTCCCCGAGGCGGGGAATATTCCGCTGGACCGGACGAGGCTCGCGCCGCGACGATACTCCGTGCACCACGCGGACGCACCCGCTGTCCGTATCCATCGGAGGTTTCATGCGCACGCTCGCCACTCTCGTTCTCGCCGCTTCGATCGCTTTCCCCGCCTGGGCGCAGCCGGGCGGCGGCATGCACGGCGAGTCCCTGCCCGCATCCGTGATCGTCGAGGCGTCGACCGACGCGATGAAGACCAACGTCACGACCGACATCACCGACATCTGGTGGCTCGAGTCCGAGTCCGGCTGGGGCATCCAGTTCGTCCACAACCGCAACATCCTCTTCGCCACATTGTTCGTGTACGGCGCGGGCAACGTGCCGACCTTCCTGGTCGCCGTGCTGGAGAGCACGACCTTCGGCGGCGGCACCTTCACCGGACCCCTCTACGCGACGACGGGTTCGCCCTACGGCGCGCCGTGGAATCCAGCCGCGGTGTCCGATGCCGTGGTCGGCACGATGACCTTCCAGCTCACCGGCATCGGGACCGGCAACCTCAGCTACAACGTCGGCGCGACCAACGTCTCGAAGGTGATCAGCCGCCAGACGCTGCGGTTCGAGGACAATTCCGGCGACTACCTCCTCACCGACACGTACAGCGGCACGGGCTCCGGCGGCTGCGGGACCGGCGCGGAACAGGGCACGCTGAACGTCGTGCAGTCCGGCGCCTCCGCCACGCTCACGATCAACTGGGACGGCAACCTCTGCACGTTCCCGACCACCTACTCGCAGACCGGCCGGTTCGGGCAATACCAGGGAACGATGTCGTGCTCGAACGGCACGACCGGGACCGCGAACTTCTTCGAGGTGCACAACCGGGTGAAGATGCTGACCGGTCGCTATTCGATCTCGAACAGCCTCGGCTGCAGCTACCAGGGCCGGTTCGCCGCGATCGCGCCGACGCCGTAGCGGTCGGTCGCAGCTCAGCGGCGGTTACGCGCGAAGCGGCGGCATCGCCTTCGCGCCCGGCCGGCCCAGGCGCTCGCGCACGAGGTCGATCGCCGCGCGCAGGGCATAGACCTGGCCCGCCGCCGAACCGGGGAAGGCCGCCTCGTTCAACTGCGCCTCGAGTTCGTCGAGCCGGGGCAGGAAACCGGCGATCCGCTCCGGCGACGGCGAATCGCCGATTTCGTCCTCGAGTTCCCCCAGGCGCGCGTACCAGCGCCCGATGCGCGCGTTGATCCGGTACTCGTAGAGCACCGGCATGAACCGCAGCACCGGCAGCAGCACGGCGAAGATCGGAATGAGGAGCAGGATCAGTCGATCGGCGAGGTTCGCGAGCCAGTACGGCAGGTAGCGCTTGAGGAACGGCTTGCCCGAACGGTAGAAGCGCTCGGCTTCGTCGGCGAGCGGCACGTCCTGGTTGCGCGCGTTCGGAAACTGCCCGGCGTCCGCGACGATCGAATGCGCGCCGTGGATCGAACTCGCGGCGTCGAGCAGCAGGTACATGAGCGCCGGATGCAGGTCGCTTCGCACCAGAAGGTTCGCGTTGACGGCGATCGTGTGCACGTCCGCGCGCGGCAGGTCGCGCGCGAGGTCCGACACGCCGCGCGGCACCACGAAGTTCGAGATCGCCCCGGACCGCCGCGCGTACGCGTCGCCGCGGACGAACGGCAGCACATGCACCTGCGGCATCGCGAGCAGGCGGACGATGACCGGCGACGCCGGCCCGGCGATGAAGAACGCCGCGTCGATCTCGCCGCGCTCCAGCGCGTCGGCGGCCTCGGCGCCGGTCGTCAGGACCAGCGTCGCGCCGTTGGCCGGGATGCCGCTCGCGTCGAGCAACCAGCGCGCGAGCGGGCGCAGGCCGCTGCCCTGCGGGCCGATCGCGATGCGGCGGCCCTCGAGGTCGCGCAGCATCTTCGCGCCGATGCCGTCGCGCACGAACACCCACACGACCTCGGGGTAGAGGGCGCCGAGCGAGGCGACCGGAGACTCGGCGCCTTCGGGCACCGGCGGGAGCGTGCCGCCCTGCACGAACGCCGCGTCCGCCTGCCCGCTCGCGAGGCGTTCGGCGTTCTGGACCGAGCCGTTCGAGTTCAGGAGTTCGATCGTGACGCCGTTCGCGCGGAAGAATTCGCGGTAGCGTTCGCCGTAGCGGGCGTAGTCGCCCCCCGCCGCGCCCGACGACAGGACGAGATGGTCGGGCGGCGCGGGCTGCACGAAGCGCAGCGTGAACCAGAACGCCAAGGCGACCAGCGCCGCCATCGGCACGCCGATCACCACCGCATCGCGCCACGAGATGTGGTTGACGTCGATGCGGCGTCGCGCGTTCGGTTGCCCGGGCGTCATGGCGGCGGTAGCGTAGCAGAGGCCGGCGCCGTCGTCCGCGCGTGCGACAATCCGCCCTCGTCCCGCAAGCCGACCCCGCCTTGAATGCCCCGTCGCTGGTGGTCGCCCTCGTGCTCGGCGTCGTCGAGGGCCTGACCGAGTTCCTGCCGGTGTCCTCGACCGGCCACCTGATCGTCGCGGGGTCGCTCCTCGACTACACCGGCGAGCGCGCCAAGGTGTTCGAGATCGCGATCCAGTCGGGCGCGATGCTCGCCGTCGTCTGGGAATACCGCAGGCGCTTCCGGGGCGCCATCACGGGCATCGCGACCGACCGCGCCGCGCAGCGCTTCGCCCTCCATCTCGCGATCGCGTTCGTTCCCGCGGCCGCGCTCGGGCTGGCGATGGGCCACGCCATCAAGGCGGCGCTGTTCGCGCCGGTGCCGGTCGCCATCGCGTTCATCGCCGGCGCGTTCGTGATCCTGTGGGCCGAGCGTCGCGTGAAGGCGAATCCGGCGAGCGTGCGCGTCGCCGAGGTCGACCAGATGACCGCGGCCGATGCGCTCAAGGTCGGCATCGCGCAGGCCTTCGCGCTGATTCCGGGCACGTCGCGCTCGGGCGCGACGATCATCGGCGGCATGCTGTTCGGGCTCTCGCGCAAGGCGGCGACCGAGTTTTCGTTCTTCCTCGCGGTCCCGACGCTCCTCGCCGCCGGCGCGTACTCGCTGTGGAAGAGCCGCGACCTCCTCTCCGCCGCCGACGTTCCGGCGTTCTCGGTCGGATTCGTCGCTTCGTTCGTCTCGGCGTTCGCCTGCATCCGCTGGTTCCTGCGCTACGTCAGCCGGAACGACTTCGTGCCCTTCGCGTGGTACCGCATCGCGTTCGGCGTCCTGATCCTCGCGACCGCGTGGAGCGGCACCGTGCGCTGGTCGTGAGTTCCGTCCCCGACGACGCCGCTCGCCGTGTCGCATCCCGTGCGGGCGCGGACCCGTGGATCGGCCCCGCGTGCGCGATGCTCGGCACGCTCGGATTCTCGTTCAAGGCGATCCTGATCAAGCTCGCGTACGCGGCGGCGCCGGTCGACGCGATCACGCTGCTCGCGCTGCGCATGCTCTATTCGGCGCCGCTGTTCGTCGTCATGGCGTGGTGGGCCGGCCGGAACGCCGGGCCGATCGAGCGGCGCGACCTCCTCGCGCTCCTCGGGCTCGGCTTCCTCGGCTACTACCTCGCGAGCCTGCTCGACTTCATCGGGCTGCGCTACATCACGGCCTCGCTCGAACGGCTGATCCTCTACCTGTATCCGACGATGGTGGTGATCCTGTCGGCGCTCTTCCTGCGCAAGCCGGTCACGCGGCGCGCGGCCGGCGCGCTCGCGCTGTCCTACGCGGGCATCGCGCTCGTGTTCCGCCACGACGCCACCGTAGGCGACGCGACCGGCACATTGGTGGGCGGAGGGCTCGTCTTCGCGGGCGCGCTCGCCTACGCCGTCTACCTCGTGACCGCGGGCGGCGTGATCGGCCGCATCGGCTCGATGCGGTTCACCGCGCTCGCGATGCTCGCCTCGACGGCGTTCGTGCTCGCGCACTTCGCCATCGCGCAGCCGCTCTCCGCGCTCGACGTGGCGCCGCGCATCCACCTGCTCTCGCTCGCGATGGCGGTGTTCTCGACCGTCGTTCCCACCTGGCTCGTCGCCGAGGCGATCCGCCGGCTCGGCGCGAACGGCACGTCGCTCGTCGGCTCGCTGGGGCCGGTGTTCACGATCGCGTTGGGCGCGATGCTCCTCGACGAACCCATCGAAGCGATCCAGATCGCCGGCGCCGCGCTCGTGCTGGCCGGCGTCGCGCTCGTCAGCGCGAAACCGCCCGGTCAGGTCGAGCCGCGCTGAATCCCGCGCGGCGCCGCGATGGCGGCGCCCGAAGCGTAGAATGTCGGCGAGTCCCGTTTCGCCGCATCGTCAGGAGTCGACCATGTCCCCCGATACCATCGACCGCGCGTCCCCGGCGCTCGCGGATGCTTCGCTGTTCCGGCAGCAATGCTACGTCGACGGCCGCTGGCACGACGCGAAGAGCGGCAGGACCTTCGACGTCGTCGATCCGGCGACCGGCCGCAGGATCGGCACCGTGCCGGACTGCGGCGCCGCCGAGACGCGCAGCGCGATCGGCGCGGCGACGCGGGCTTTTCCCGGCTGGGCGGCGAAGACAGCGAAGGAGCGCAGCAACATCCTGCGCCGCTGGTTCGACCTCATCACCGCGAACGCCGGCGACCTCGCGCTCCTCCTGACCACCGAGCAGGGCAAGCCCCTCGCCGAGTCGAAGGGCGAGGTGGGAATCGCCGCGGCCTACGTCGAGTGGTTCTCCGAGGAGGCGCGCCGCGTCTACGGCGAGGTGATCCCGACCGCGTGGCCGGACCGGCGCCTCGTCGTGATCAAGCAGCCGGTCGGCGTGTGCGCGGCGATCACGCCGTGGAACTTCCCCTGCTCGATGGTCGCGCGCAAGGTCGCGCCGGCCCTCGCGGCGGGCTGCACCGTCGTGATCAAGCCAGCGGAGGCGACGCCGTACTCCGCGTTCGCGCTCGCGGAACTCGCGCACCGCGCGGGCTTCCCGCCCGGCGTGCTGAACGTGGTCACCGGCGACGCGCCGGCGATCGGCGGCGAGCTGTGCGCGAACCCCGACGTGCGCAAGCTCTCGTTCACCGGATCGACCGAGGTCGGCCGCCTCCTGATGGCGCAGGTCGCGCCGACGATCAAGAAGCTCTCGCTCGAACTCGGCGGCAATGCGCCGTTCATCGTCTTCGACGACGCCGACCTCGACGCCGCGGCCGACGGCGCGATCGTCTCGAAGTACCGCAACGCCGGCCAGACCTGCGTGTGCGCGAACCGGTTCTTCGTCCACGAGAAGGTCTACGACGCGTTCGCGGCGAAGCTCGCCGAGCGCGTCCGCAGGATCGAGGTCGGTCCGGGCACGAAGGCCGGCGTCGCGCAGGGCCCGCTCATCAACGCCGAGGCGATCGCGAAGGTCGAGGACCACGTCGCCGACGCGACCGCGCAGGGCGCGAGCGTGCTCACCGGCGGGCGCCGTCACGCGCTCGGCGGGACGTTCTTCGAGCCGACGGTCCTCGCCGGGGTGACGCCGGCGATGAAGATCTTCCGCGAGGAGACCTTCGGCCCGGTCGCGCCGCTGATCTCCTTCTCGCGCGACGACGAGGTGGTCGAACTCGCGAACCGCACCGAGTTCGGACTCGCCTGCTACTTCTTCGCACGCGACGTCGGGCGCGCCTGGCGCGTCGCCGAGGCGCTCGACTACGGCATGGTGGGCGTCAACACCGGCCTCATCACGACCGAGGTTGCCCCGTTCGGCGGCGTCAAGCAGTCGGGCCTCGGGCGCGAAGGCTCGAAGCACGGCATCGAGGAGTACGTCGAGATCAAGTACATCGCCTTCGGCGGGCTCGGGCAGTAGCCGGGGGTCAGCCCCCTCGCGTCGCCGCTACCATCCGGTCGGCAGCTTCCGCTCGATGGTGATCGTGCGGTCCTCGATCGAGAGGTAGCCGCCGGCGGTCAGGTCCTTGAACAGCTTGCCGATCATGTCGCGCGACGCGCCGACGCGCTCGGCGATCGCCTGCTGCGTCAGCTTCTCGGGCACGACGTGGCGCCCGTCGTCGGTCGGAACGGCGAGCGCGTTCAGCAGGCGCACGAGGCGGCCGTAGACGTCGGTGAGCGCGAGGCTCTTCACGTCCTCGGTCGTCTGCCGCACGCGCATGATCAGCTTCTCGATCAGGTGCAGCGCGAAGTCGGGGTTCTTCAGGATGAACTCGCGGAACTGCTCGCGGTGCACGACGGCGCACACGGTCGGCTCGATGGTCACGACCGATGCCGAGCGCACGCCGCCGTCGAGCGTCATCTCGCCCACGTACTCGCCCGCGCCGTGGAACGCGATCGCGAACTCGCGCCCCTGCGCGTTGCTCGCGTAGACCTTCACCCGCCCGGACAGCACGATGTAGAGCGCGTCGCCCGAGTCGCCCTCGTGGATGAGGACGGTGTTCTTCGGGAACGTGCGCACGACGCCGGTCTCGGCGATCGCGCGCAGCGTCGCCTCCTCGAGGGGCGCGAACGGATCCTGCGGAATCGGCGGCGCGGGCACGTGGGACGGCGTCGTGGGCGGCGTGGCGACGCCGGATGCTAGCACGCGTCAGAAGTCAGTTGACAGTTGGCAGTTGACAGTGGCGCCGGAGTCTCCGGTGGCGGCGCATCGAGCGGCTTTCGCTGTCCTGGTGGGTCGGGCTTCAGCCCGACGGGGTTCGCCGCATCGAAGCGAAAGGCGTCCGACTGAAGTCGGACCCACAATCGTCCGGCTTCAAGCCGGACCCACGAGCGATCCGCGGCTTTCGCCTTCCTGGTGGGTCGGGCTTCAGCCCGACGGGGTTCGTGCGCATGGGCAGCATCGCGTCGGCCTGAAGGCCGACCCACAACGGTGGCGCGCTTGTCGGCCTGAAGGCCGACCCACCACTCTCCCCCGTAGGTCGGGCTTCAGCCCGACGGGGTTCGCCGCGTCGAAGCGAAAGGCATCCGACCGAAGTCGCACCTGTGGCGAGCCCTCCGCAGCCGGAATCCCGTGGTCCTGCGGTCAATCGATCTTGCGCCGGTCCTCGATGACCTTGCCGTCGTTCGCGAGCGCGCCGGGCGGGTGGAACGCCACTTCGCCGCGCAGCTTGGTGACGTCGCGGATCGACGCGACGATGGCTTCCGCGTGCGACGACGCGTGGTCGGCGACCTCGACGTGCAGTGTCATGCGGTCCTGCGCGTCGGGGTTGTCGACGACGAGACGGGCACGCAGGATCTCGGAGTGGCGCCGCGCGATCGCGTCGACCTGCGCCGGATGCACGAACATGCCCTTGACCTTCGTGGTCTGGTCCGCGCGTCCCATCCAGCCGCGGATGCGGAGATTGGTGCGGCCGCAGGGCGAGCGGCCGGGCAGCACCGCGGAGAGATCGCCGGTCCCGAAGCGCACCATCGGATAGTCGGCGTTCACGAGTTCGGTGACGACGACTTCGCCGACCTCGCCGTCGGGCACCGGGTCGCCGGTACCGGGACGCACGATCTCGACCAGCACGCCCTCGTCGACGATGAGGCCCTCGCGCGCGGGCGACTCGTAGGCGATGCTGCCCAGATCGGCCGTCGCGTAGCACTGGTAGGCCGCGATCCCGCGCGCGGCGAACAGCTCGCGCAACGCCGCCGGGAACGCCTCGCCCGACACGAGCGCCTTCTTCAGGCTCCGCAGCGCGACGCCGGCTTCGTCGGCCTTCTCGAGCAGGATGCGCAGGAACGACGGCGTGCCGCCGTAGCCGTCGGGCGCGAGATCGGCCATCGCCTGCACCTGCAACTCGGTGTTGCCGGTGCCGGCGGGAAACACGGTGCAGCCGAGCGCGTGCGCGCCGGTCTCGAACATCGAGCCGGCCGGCGTCAGGTGGTAGGCGAAGGTGTTGTGCAGGAGGTCCCCGGCGCGAAAGCCTGCTGCGTGGAACGCGCGCGCGAGCCGCCAGTAGTCGGGCGCGCCGCCTTCCGGCTCGTAGATCGGGCCGGGCGATGCGAACACCCGCTTCACGCCCGCGCGTCCGCCGCCCCACCCGGTCGCGGCGAACCCGCCGAACGGGCGCGCGGCCTTCTGCAACTCGACCAGCTCCGACTTGCGCGTGACCGGCACCTTCGCGAGCGCCGCACGCGTCGTGAGCGCCGCAGGGTCCACGTCGGCCAGTCGCCGTGCGAATGCAGGTGCGTGCGCCTTCGCGTGCGCGACCTGCTTCGGCAGCCGCTCCAGGATCGCGCGTTCGCGCGCCTCCGGGTCGCGCGTCTCGAGCGCGTCGTAGTGGTCCGTCATCGCGATCCGGTCGCCTCCGTGCGTCATGCCAGCCAACGCTTGCGCCGCCGGTAGTGCTTGACGTCGCGGAAGCTCTTGCGGCCCGCCGTCGACAAGCCGAGGTAGAACTCCTTCACGTCCTCGTTGCTCGCGAGCCCCTTCGCGTCGCCGTCCATCACGACGCGCCCGTTCTCGAGGATGTAGCCGTAGTTCGCGTAGCGCAGCGCCACCATCGTGTTCTGCTCGGCGAGCAGGAACGAGACGCGCTCCTTGGCGTTGAGATCGCGCACGATCTCGAAGATCTCCTCGACGATCTGCGGCGCGAGGCCCATCGACGGCTCGTCCAGCAGGACCGTCTTCGGGCGCGCCATCAGCGCGCGGCCGATCGCGGTCATCTGCTGTTCGCCGCCCGACGTGTATCCGGACTGGCTCGAGCGCCGCTCCTTCAGCCGCGGGAAGTAGTGGTAGACGCGCTCCAGTGCTTCAGCGAGCTCGCCGCGCCCGCCCTTGCGCGTGAACGCGCCGGTCAGGAGGTTCTCCTCGACCGTCAGGTGCTGGAAGCAGTGGCGACCCTCCATCACCTGGCACACGCCCATCTTCACCAGCTGGTTCACGGTGAGCCGGTCGACGCGCTTGCCCTGGTACTCGATCGATCCCTTGGTGACTTCGCCGCGCTCCGCACGCAGGAGGTTCGAGATCGCCTTCAGCGTGGTGCTCTTGCCCGCGCCGTTCGCCCCGAGCAGCGCGACCACCGAGCCTTCGGGCACCTCGAGCGACACGCCCTTCAGCACGAGGATCACGTGGTCGTAGATCACCTCGATGTTGTTGACCGAGAGGTAGGGCGCGGACGCGCGTTCTGCGGCGGTGGTCGTGGACATGGGCTGTGGCAGCCTGGTTCGGTCCGGCGGCGGCCGGGGCGAAGGCGGGCCCGAAGGCCTCCCTCGCCGCGGCCCTCTCCCGCGCGCAGGCGGGAGAGGACCCGGTCAGTCGCGCAGCGCGATCAATTCACCTTCGAGCAGTCGCGCGGCGTGATCTTCTTCTCGGCGGCGTACTTCGCCGCGCTCTCGTCGACCATCTTGCGCACGAGCGCCTTGTCGCCCGACATGAACGGCGTCAGCGGCTTGAAGCCGTTGCCGTCCCACTGCTGGAACCGGACCATGCCCGAGCCCTCGTGGTCGGCGCAGGAGGTCTTGATCGGCGGGAACAGGCCGCTGGCGCCCAGTTCCTTGAGGCGCGCCTCGGAAAGGTTCAGGTTCTCGAGGCCCCAGCGCACCTGCTCGCCGGTCATCACCTTCCCCTTGCCGAACTTCTCCTGTGCCTTGCGGATCGCCTCGACGATGATGATCCCGTAGCTCACGCCGCGCGTGTGGTAGATCGAGCCGATGCGCGCCTTGTCCTCGAGGTTGCCCTTGCCCGCGCCGTAGACCTTCTTCTGGATGTCCTGCATCACCGGGAAGTTCGTGCCCGGCGCCGAGAACGCGGCCGTGATGTAGCCCTTGGCGGCGTCGCCCGCGGGAATCACGTCCTCTTCGGAGCCGGCCCACCAGACGCCGATGACCTTGTCGCGCGGGAAGCCGACCTTGGCGGCCGACTTGAGCGCAGTCGGATTCATCACGCCCCAGCCCCACAGGATCACGTAGTCGGGCTGCGCCTGCCGGATCTGCAGCCACTGCGACTGCTGCGTGTTGCCCGGGTGCGCGACCGCGATCTTCATGAGCTCGAAGCCGTGCTTCGCCGCGAGCGCCTCGAACACCGGGATCGGCTCCTTGCCGAACGCGGAGTCGTGGTACAGGTGGACGATCTTCTTGCCCTTGAGCTTGTCGAGCCCGCCCGCCTTCTGGCCGAGGTAGGCGATCATCGCCGCCGCCTGGTCCCAGTAGGTCGTGCCGACCGGGAACACCCACTCGAACACCTTCCCGTCCGCGGCGTTGGCGCTGCCGTAGCCGAAGGTGGTCATCGGAATCTTGTCGTGGGCGACGCGGTCGAGGAGGCCGTAGGCGATGCCGGTCGACAGCGGCTCGACGGTCGAGGCGCCGCCGTGGCGCTTCTTCAGGCGCTCGTAGCACTCGACGCCGCGCGCGGCGTTGTACTCGGTCTCGCACTCCTCCCACACGAGCTTCACCCCGTTGATGCCCCCTGTCATGTTGACCAGGTTGAAATAGTCGATCGTGCCGCCGAAGTACCCGGAGCCGCCCGCCGCATAGGGGCCCACGCGGTAGGACAGGATCGGGATGAACTGCTCGGTCTGCGCGAGGGCGCCCGACGCGGCGCCCAGGAGCGCGACGCCGAGCAGAGCGGACTTCATGTTCAGCTTCATGGTTCTCCTCCTTGCGTGCCTTCGCGAAATCGCGGCGGCGTGGGGTAGTGCGACGGCATGGAACACGCGACAGCGCGGTGCGCCGTCAATGGGGGAACGGCCACAACCGCAGTTTCTCCTTGGCGATCTGCCAGAGCCGGGCCAGTCCGTGCGGCTCGACGATCAGGAAGAAGATGATGAGCCCGCCGAACACCATCAGCTCGAGGTTCGAGGTGAGACTCTTGGACACGTCGAGGTGGACGGTGGTTTCGAGAAAGCCCACGAACACGTTCAGGAAGATCGGCAGCAGCGCGATGAACGCGCTCCCGAGGAACGACCCGAGGATCGTGCCGACGCCGCCGATGATGATCATGAACAGGATGCGGAACGACAGGTCGAGGTTGTAGGCCTCCGGCTCGACCGTTCCGAGGTACGCGTAGGCGAACAGCGCGCCGGCGACGCCGCAGTAGAACGAGCTGATCGCGAAGGCGAGGAGCTTGGTCGGCATGAGCCGGATGCCGATGACCTCGGCCGCCACGTCCATGTCGCGCACCGCCATCCACGAGCGCCCGACGTTGCTCCGCGCGAGGTTCTTCGCCGCGAGCGCCATGACCGACACGATCGAGAGCACGAGCAGGTACTTCGACTGCGGCGACTCGAACGCGTACCCGAGGATCTCGATCTGCTGCGCGGTGATGACGCCCGACGAGCTGTAGTTCGAGAACCAGCCGACTTTCGACAGGCACCAGACGATGAAGAACTGCGCCGCGAGCGTCGCCACCGCGAGGTAGAAGCCGCGGATGCGCAGGCTCGGCAGGCCGAACAGGACGCCGACCAACGCGGCGATCAGGCCGCCGCCGGCGAACGCGACCAGGATCGGCATCCCCGGCACGCGCAGCATGAAGTTGTAGGAGGCGAACGCACCGATCGCCATGAACGCCGCCGTCCCGAGCGAGAGCTGTCCGCAGTAGCCGGTCAGGATGTTGAGCCCGATCGCGGCGAGCGCGAGGATCAGGAACGGGATCAGGATCGCCGAGAACAGGTACGGCGTCGCCACGAACGGGACGACCGCGAACGCGACGATGAGGATCACGGCGATGCCGATGCGGTCCTGCCGCAGCGGGAAGATCGCCGAGTCCTCGATGTAGTTGGCCTTGAACTGGCCGGCTTCGCGGTAGAGCATTCGGATCTGCCGTCAGATTCGCCGGATGATCTTCTCGCCGAACAGCCCCTCGGGCCGCACCAGCAGGAACAGGAGGGCGAGCACGTACGGGAACCACCCTTCGATGCCCCCGCCCACGTACGGGCCGAGATAGACCTCGGCGAGCTTCTCGGACGCGCCGATGATGAGCCCGCCGACGATGGCCCCGACGATCGACTCGAATCCGCCGAGCATCAGCACCGGCAGCGCCTTCAGCGCGACGAAGGTCAGCGCGAACTGCACGCCGTTGCGCGCGCCCCACAGCAGTCCCGCGACCAGCGCGACGAAACCGGCGACGCCCCAGACGATGCCCCAGATCTGCTGCAACGGAATGCCGACGGCGAGCGCCGCCTGGTGGTCGTCGGCGACCGCGCGCAGCGCCCGGCCGATGCGCGTGCGGTTGAAGAACACCGCGAGCGCGGCCACGAGGACCGCGGCGATGCCGGCGGCCGCGAGATCGAACTTCGAGATGCTCATGCCGTACCGCTCCATCAGCCAGTCGATCGGCACGTCCTCGAGGCCGATGTCCAGCCCTCGGACGGCCGCGCCCCAGGACATCTGGGCGAGACCCTCGATGAAGAAGGTGAGGCCGATCGTCGCCATGAACAGCGTGATCTGCGGCTGGTTCACGAGCGGGCGCAGCACCACGCGCTCGGTCGCGAGCCCGAGCACGATCATCACGGCCAGCGTGACCGGGAACGCGAGCCACGGCGACAGCCCGAGTTCCATCACGCCGACGAAGGTGAGGGCGGCGAAGAACACCATCGCGCCCTGCGCGAAGTTGAACACGCCCGACGCCTTGTAGATCAGCACGAAGCCCAGCGCGACGAGCGAGTACATCACGCCCGAGAGCAGGCCGCCGATCAGGACTTCGAAGAAGAAGGTCATGGGGTCAGAGCCGTAATATTTCGGAGTTGCCGTGTGCGTTCGAGAATTCGTGTCGAGAAATATTACGGCTCTGACCCCATCAGTGGGCGACGCCCAGGTACGCGTCGATCACCGCTTTGCTCGCGCGCACTTCCTCGGGCGGGCCGTCGCCGATCTTGCGGCCGTAGTCCAGCACGACGACCCGGTCGGAGATGTCCATCACGACGCCCATGTCGTGCTCGATCAGCACGATCGTCGTGCCGTACTGCTCGTTGACGTCGAGCACGAAGCGGCACATGTCCTGCTTCTCCTCGACGTTCATGCCGGCCATCGGCTCGTCGAGGAGCAGGAGTTGCGGCTCCGCCGCGAGCGCGCGCGCGAGTTCGACGCGCTTCTGCAATCCGTACGGCAGTCGGCCGACCGGCGTCTTGCGGATGTGCTGGATCTCGAGGAAGTCGATGATCTCCTCGACGCGCGCGCGATGGGTGAGTTCCTCGCGCCGCGCCCGGCCGACCCAGATCGCCTGCTCGACGAACCCGGTCTTGATCTGCAGGTTGCGGCCGGTCATGATGTTGTCGAGCACCGTCATGCCCTTGAACAGCGCGATGTTCTGGAACGTGCGCGCGATGCCCTGCGACGCGGCGTCGTGCGGCTTCATGTCGCGCCGCTCGCGGCCCCGAAAGGTGATCGTGCCCTGCTGCGGGTGGTAGACGCCGTTGATGACGTTCAGCATCGAGCTCTTGCCCGCGCCGTTCGGGCCGATGATCGCGCGGACCTCGTGCTCGCGGACGTCGAAGCTGATGTCGGTCAGCGCCTTCACCCCGCCGAAGGCGAGCGAGATGCGGTCGAGCTTCAGGATGACGTCGCCGATGACCCGCTCGGCCATGATCAGGCGGCCCGGCGCGCCGCGCCCGGCGCGAAGGTCTTCGCGTCGACGATCGCGAGGTCGGCGGCGACCTTGCCGGTGCGCCCGTCCTCGAACTTGACCTGCGTCTCGATGTGCTGGATCTCGCGCCCGCCGTAGAGCGCGTCGATCAGCACCTTGTACTTGTCGGCGACGAAGCCGCGGCGCACCTTGCGCGTGCGCGTGAGCTCGTCGTCGTCGGGGTCGAGTTCCTTGTGCAGCACGAGGAAGCGGCGGATCTGCGAGTCCGAGAGTCCCGGCTCGCCCGCCAGTTCCGCGTTGACGTCCTCGACCACCTGGCGCACGAGTTCGATCACCTCGGATTTGCCGGCGAGGTCCGCGTAGCCCGAGTAGGCGAGCCCGCGGCGCTCGGCCCAGTTGCCGACCGAGCCCAGGTCGATGTTGACGAACGCGCAGACCTGGTCGCGGCCGTGGCCGAACGCGACCGCCTCCTTCACGTGCGGCGAGAACTTGAGCTTGTTCTCGATGTAATTGGGCGCGAACATCGCGCCGTTCGCGAGCTTGCCGACGTCCTTCGCGCGGTCGATGATGCGAAGCTGCCCGTCGGAGTCGAAGAGCCCGGCGTCGCCGGTGCGGAAGTAGCCGTCGGGGTCGATCGATTCCGCCGTCGCGTCGGGCCGGTGGTAGTACTCGGTCAGGAGCATCGGTCCTCGCACCAGGACCTCGCCGTCGGGCGCGACCTTGATCTCGACGTTGGGCGCCGGCGTGCCGACGGTGTCGAGCCGCACCGCGTCGTCGGGCTGCAGGCAGACGTAGGCGCAGGTCTCGGTCGAGCCGTAGAGCTGTTTCATGTTGATGCCGATCGAGCGGTAGAACCGGAAGAGGTCCGGCCCGATCGCCGCGCCCGCCGTGTACGCGACGCGGATGCGGCTCATGCCGAGCACGTTGCGGAGCGGCCCGTACACGAGGACGTTGCCGACCGCGTAGGCGAGGCGGTCGGCGAAGGCGACCGGCTTGCCGTCGAGGAGCTCCATCCCGCAGCGTCGGGCGACGCCGATCGCCCAGTGGAACATCGCGCGCTTGAGCGCGCCGGCGTCCTCCATCCGGATCATC
Organism: Burkholderiales bacterium; assembly: GCA_015075645.1. NCBI lineage: Bacteria > Pseudomonadati > Pseudomonadota > Betaproteobacteria > Burkholderiales > Burkholderiales bacterium. The sequence goes on from JABTUF010000006.1 coordinate 417,827, forward strand.
ACCTGCGTGCGCAGGTTCTCGAAGATCGCGGGCGGCGCGAAATAGTAGGTCGGCCCGATCTCGCGCAGGTCGATGCGCACGGTGTCGCCGGACTCCGGGCAGTTGATCGTGAACCCGGCGACGAGCCACTGCGCGAAGCTGAACAGGTGGTCGCCGACCCAGGCCATCGGCAGGTACGAGAGCACGCTGTCGTCGGGACCGAGTTTGTCGAAGCCGACGCCGCCTTCGGCCGCCGTGAGGAACGCGGCGTGACTCTGCCGCACGCCCTTGGGCTTGCCGGTCGTGCCGGAGGTGTAGAGCATGATCGAGACGTCGGTGGTCCCGCCCTTCGCCACCTCGCCGTCGAAGAACCCGGGATGCGCGCGGTCGTACTCGCGGCCCGCGGCGACGAGCGCGTCGTACCCGGTGACGCCCTCGAACCCGGCGCCGACGTAGTTGCGCAGGCCGCGCGGGTCGTCGTAGACCATGTGTTCGAGCGTCGGCACCTGCGGCCGCGCCTCGAGCAGCTTGTCGAGCTGCTCCTGGTCCTCGACGATCGCGTAGCGGATGCCCGCGTCGTTCAGGACAAAGATGAATTCGTTCGCCGGCGCGTCCTGGTACATCGGAACCGGCACGCCGCCCAGGCACTGCGCGGCGAGCATCGACCAGTAGAGCCGGGGCCGGTTGTCGCCGACGATCGCGAGGTGGTCGCCGCGCGAAAATCCGATCGACGCGAGACCGCAGGCGAGCGCGCGCACTTCGGCGGCGACTTCCGCCCAGCTCCAGGTCTGCCAGATGCCGAGGTCCTTCTCGCGCGTCGCCGGATGGCGCGGACGGACGGCGGCCTGGTGCAGCAGCCGGCGCGGAAACGTGTCGAGGGCCTGCTCCATCGTTCTCCTCCTCGCGCGGGCCGGGAGGGCCCTTCGCCCGGGCGCCGCCCTCGTCCCGGACGGTCATCCCACCGCTCGCGTCGCTCAGGTTCTCGGCGTCGAACCTGCCATGTTAGGTCCTGCGATCCGTGCAGGCAACGCAGGCCCCCGGCCCGGGCGTCGCCCGCGAGGGCGGCCCGACCCAGTAGAATCACCGACGGCGGCCCGCGAACGTTAAGCCGCGCACCGCGTCCCGCGCTGTCGCCGGGCCGACATTTGGCACCTCCCGGCGCCCGCCACCCATGCCCCACGCCCTCCTCCGCCTGCGCGCCATGCTCGAATCGAGCGCCTGGGCCCGCGCGCTCTCGCGCGAGGACTTCGACCGGGTCGCCGCCGAGACGGCCGTGCGCACCTGCCCCGCGGGCGGACTCGTCTGCCACAAGGGCGAGCGCGTCGAGCACTGGATCGGCATCGTCGACGGCCTCGTGAAGATGGCGAACGTGTCGGCCGAGGGCAAGTCGACGAGCTACACCGGGATCGGCACCGGCGGCTGGTTCGGCGAGGGCTCGCTCCTCAAGGACGAACGCAGGCGCTACGACATCGTGGCGCTGCGCGAGTCGATCGTGGCCTACATGCCGCGCGCGACCTTCCTGCGCCTGCTCGACAGCAACCTCGCGTTCAACCGGTTCCTGATCGTGCAATTGAACGAGCGGCTCGGACAGTTCATCGCGCTCGTCGAGCACGGCCGGCTGCACGGACCGGAGTCCCGGCTCGCGCGCTCGCTCGCGGGACTCTTCAATCCGGTGCTCTATCCGGGGGTCGGCACGTCGCTGCCGGTGTCGCAGGAGGAACTCGGCCAGCTCGTCGGACTGTCGCGCCAGCGCGTGAACCAGGCGTTGCAACGGCTCGCCGCCGACGGCCTGCTGCGGGTCGACTACGGCAGCGTGACCGTGCTCGACCTCGACGGCCTGCGGCGCTACGGCGAGTAGCCGCGGCGTCCGCGGCCGGCTCGCTCGCTACAATCGCGCATCCCTTCACGGAAACATCCATGGTGTCCACGGTCGAAACGATGGTCCACGCGCTCGCCTCCGCGCATCGCAGCGGCCGGGTCGCGAACGCGTCCGAGCTCGATGCGCTCGACGTCTCGATCGGGGAGGCCTATGCGGTGCAGGCGGGCACGGCGATCGCCCTCGCCGAGGCGGTCGGCGGCTGGAAGACCGGCTTCGGCCCCGACGGCGAGCCGGTGGCCGCGCCGATGTTCGCGAGCACGGTCGCGATGCGCGGTGCGAGCGTCGCGCTGCCGCCCGACCGGGGCGTGATCCTCGAGATCGAGATCGCGTTTCGCCTCGGGCGCGACCTGCCGTCGCGGCCGGACCGGCCCTACACGCGCGGCGAGGTCGAGGACGCGGTCGACGTCGTGCTCGCGGGCGCCGAGATCCTCGCACCGCGCGGCGGCATGCCGACGACCGGAACGCCGTATCCGCGCTTCGTCGCGGACCTGCAGGGCAACGCCGGCTACGTGTGCGGCGGCGAGACGCGCAGTTTCCGCTCGCTCGACCTCGCTGAGCGTCGCGTGCAGCTCTGGGTCGACGACGCGCTCGTGCACGACGCGGTCGGCGGACACCCGCAGGGCGATCCCTGGGCGCCGCTCACCGCCTGGGCGGGGGCGCAGCGCGACCGCCTGGGCGGATTGAAACGCGGGCAGGTGGTCACCACCGGCAGCCTCAACAAGCCGCTCGTCGTCGAAGCGCCCTGCCGCGTGCGTGCCGTGGTCGAAGGCGTCGGCGAGGTCGCGTTCGCGTTCGTCGCACCGGCGCGCTGACCGCTCGCGCGGCGACCGCGTCGCGCGAGGCGTTCGCGCCGCGTGCCCGGACGGACCTGCCGTCAGCGCGCGACTTCCGACGTAGCGAAGGTCGAGATCGCCTGACCGAGCATCGCCGCCGTCCGGTCGACGTTGCGAAGCTTCTCCAGCCCGAAGAGTCCGATCCGGAACGTGCGGAAATCGGCGGGCTCGTCGCATTGCAGCGGCACGCCGGCCGCGGCTTGCAGGCCGGCCGCGATGAAGCGCTTGCCGGACTGGATGTCGGGGTCGTCGGTGTAGCTCACCACCACACCCGGCGCCTCGAAACCCTCGGCCGCCACGCTCGGGAAGCCGGCGCGCGCGAGGAGCGAGCGGACCTTCCGCCCGAGTTCCCACTGCGCCTCGCGCAACTGCTCGAAGCCGGCGGCCTCGGTCTCCTTCATCGTGTCGCGGAGCCGCAGCAGCGAATCGGTGGGCATCGTCGCATGGTACGCGTGGCCGCCCTTGTCGTAGGCGTCCGCCATCGCGAGCCACTTCTTCAGGTCGAGCGAGAAGCTCGTGCTGGTCGTCCGCTCGACCGCCTCGCGTGCGCGTGCCGAGAGCATCACCATCCCGGCCCCGGGCGAACTCGTCCACCCCTTCTGCGGCGCGCTCAGGAGCACGTCGACACCGCAGGCCTCGCAGTCGACCCAGATCGCGCCCGACGCGACGCAGTCGAGCACGAAGAGTCCGCCTGCAGCGTGCGTCGCCTGCGCGACCGCGCGCAGGTAGTCGTCGGGCAGCAGGATCCCCGACGCGGTCTCGACGTGCGCCGCGAACACGATGTCGGGCCGGCCGCTTTCGATCGCTGCGATCGCTTCGTCGATCGGCGGCGGCGCGAACGGCGCCTGGCGTCCGGTGCGCACCTGACGCGCCTTGAGCACGGTCGTGCGCGCGGGAATGGCGCCGGCCTCGAAGATCTGGGTCCAGCGGTAGCTGAACCAGCCGTTGCGGATGACGAGCGCGTGGCGGCCGGTCGCGAGCTGGCGCGCGACCGATTCCATCGCGTAGGTCCCGCCGCCGGGAACGAGCACGGCCGTCGGCGCACGGTACGCGCGCTTCAGGATCCCCGCGATGTCGCGCATCGCGCCCTGGAAGCGCTGCGACATGTGGTTGAGCGAGCGGTCGGTGAAGACGACCGAGAATTCGAGCAGGCCGTCCGGATCGACGGCGGGGAGGAGGCCGGGCACGTGAGCTCCCGTGGCGGGTCAGCGGGAGGATGAGCCTAGCACGCCCGGCCATCGGAGGCAGAACCGTAATACTCGCGCATCGAAGATTCGAATACGCTCGGGGAAAACAGGGGTCAGGCTCGATTTCCCCCGGACGGGAATGCCGAATGCAGCGCGCGAGTGTGAAAAGTCGAGTCTGACCCTACTTTCCCGCCGGATAGTCGTAGAAACCCTTGCCGCTCTTGCGGCCGAGCCACCCCGCCGCGACCATCTCCTTCAGGAGCGGCGCGGGCCGGTACTTCGGGTCGTTGAAGTCGGCGTAGAAAACGTTCATCACCGCGAGCAGCACGTCGAGCCCGATCATGTCGGCGAGCGCGAGCGGCCCGATCGGGTGGTTGCAGCCGAGCTTCATCCCCTCGTCGATCGCCTGCGCGCTCGCGAGGCCCTCCTGCAGCGCGAACACCGCCTCGTTCAGCATCGGGCACAGGATCCGGTTGACGACGAAGCCGGGGCTGTTCTTCACCACGATCGGCGTCTTGCCGAGCCGCTTCGCGAGTTCGCCCGCGACCGCGACTGTCGCATCCGAGGTCTGCAGGCCGCGGATCAGTTCGACCAGCGCCATCATCGGCACCGGATTGAAGAAGTGCATGCCGATGAAGCGCTCGCCGCGCTTCGTGACCGCCGCGAGGGTCGTGATCGAGATCGACGAGGTGTTCGACGCGATCACCGCGCCGGGCTTCGCGATCGCGTCGACCTTGCGCAGGATCTCGATCTTGATCGCCGGATTCTCGGTCGCCGCCTCGATGACGAGATCCGCCGCGCCGAGATCCTCGTAGCGCGTCGTCGCACGCACGCGCGCGAGCGCGGCGTCGCGCTCGGCGGCGGCGAGCTTCTCCTTCTTGACCAGCCGGTCGAGGCTGCCGGCGATCGCCGAGCGTCCGCGCTCGAGCGCGGCGTCGGACACGTCGATCATCACCGCGCCGATCCCGGCGACCGCGCAGGCCTGCGCGATGCCGTTGCCCATCGTGCCGGCGCCGATCACGCCGACCGTCTTCAGTTCGCCCATGCCGCGCTCCGTCGTCCGATGCCCGAAAGACGCCGATTATGCAGGAGCGCGCGACCGTCGCTCGGCGTGAGCCTCAGGCATGCTCGCGTCCGGCGAGGCGAAGTCCGACGTCCGCGGCAGCGGCTGCCGGCACCGCTTTCGCGCCGGCGGCGAGGCGCGGCGGATTCGCGGCGATGCCCGCGATGAGCGTGTCGACGAGCGCGGGCGCGAGCGCGCCCAGGTCGCGGACGCCCGGCTCGAGCGTCCACTCGTGCATGAGCCCGGTGACGTAGGCGTACATCGCGAAGGTCGCGAGCGCGGTGTCGGTGTCGGGCGGCAGTTCGCCCGCGGCGACCGCGCGGCGGAACACCGTCTCGACGCACGCGCGTGCGTGCGCGCAATCGCGGTCGTGGCGGTCGGCCACCCCGGCGAGTTCGCCGGCGAGTTCGCTCTTGTGGAACATGATCTCGAACACCGCGTGCGTGCGGGGGTCGCAGGAGAGGTGCGCGAGCGCATCGACGCAGAGCGCTCGCAGCGCGGCGAGCGGCGAGCCCTCCTGCCGCGCGTTCGCCTGCTCGACCAGCGCGTCCATCGGGCTCGTCGCCCGTTCGCACATGGCGACGAACAAATCGGCCTTGTCTCGGAAGTGCCAGTAGACCGCACCGCGCGTCACGCCGGCCTCGGCGGCGACCTCCGAAAGCGAGGTGCGGGTCACCCCCCGGTCGCGGAACACGCGCTCGGCGGCGTCGAGCAGGCGCTCGCGCGTGGCGGCGGCAGCCTCACGGGTTCGTCGGACCATCGGCGTCGGGCAGGTCGATCAAATCGGGTGGAAATACCGGTTGCAAACGTTCATGAATGTATGTAATTTGACCGGCCCGGTCAAGTTGCGCCGCAGCAGCCCCTTTCCCGAGACCTCCATGTCCCCTGCCCCGATCCGCCCGTCGCACCGCCTGCCGTCGCTCGCCGCCATGGCCGTCCTCGCCGCCGCGCTCACCGGCTGCGGCCAGGGCGGACAGCCGGGCGGACACATGGGATTTCCCCCCGCGCAGGTGGCGACCGTGACGCTCGCCCCGCGCACGCTGCCGGTGTCGTGGGAGTACGTCGGACAGACGACCGGCTCGAAGGACGTCGAGGTCCGGGCCCGGGTCACCGGGATCCTCGAGAAGAAATTGTTCCAGGAAGGCGGACAGGTGAAGGCCGGGCAGCCGCTCTTCACCATCGACCCCAAGCCGCTCGAGGCGCAGGCCGCGGCCGCGCGGGCCGACGTCGCTCGCGCGGAGGCGCAGCTCGCGCAGGCCGAGCGCGAAGCCGCGCGCCTCGTGCCGCTCGCCGAGCGCCGCGCGGTCGGCCGGAAGGAAGCCGATGATGCCCTTTCCGCCGTCGATCTCGCGCGCGCGACGCTCGCGGCGGCGAAGGCGCGCTACGCCGAAGTCGAGCTGAACCTCGGCTACACGCGCGTCGTCGCGCCGGTGACCGGCCTCACGTCGCGCGCGATGAAGTCGGAGGGAAGCCTCGTCAACGCGAACGAGACGCTGCTCACCGTGATCTCGCAGGTCGATCCGATCTGGGTGCCGTTCAACATCTCGGAGAACGAGCAGCTCGCGATCAACCGTTCGGTCGCCGCGGGACTGCTCGAGCTGCCGAAGGACAACGGCTTCGAGGTCACGATCCGGCTCGCCGACGGCACGGTCTTCCCGCGCAGCGGGAAGATCAACTTCGCCGACACGCGCGTGAATCCGGCGACCGGCAGCTACGAGATGCGCGCCGAGGTCGCCAACCGCGACCGCGCGCTGAAGCCGGGACAGTTCGTGCGCGTCACGCTCAAGGGCGCGATGCGCCGGAACGCGATCGCGGTGCCGCAGGTCGCGGTGCTCGACGGGCCGCAGGGCAAGTTCGTCTACGTGCCGGGCAAGGACAAGGACGGCAAGGACGTCGCGTTGCCGCGGCCGGTCGTGCTCGGGCCGTGGGTCGAGGCCGACGGCGTCAACCTGTGGGTCGTCGAGTCGGGACTGAAGGCGGGCGAGACGGTCATCGTCGACGGTGTCGCGCGGATCATGGCGCCGGGTTCGCCGATCATGCTCGGGCCGCCGCCGGGCGCACCCGGTGCCGCGCCGGGAGGTCCAGGCGCGCCGCCCGCGAAGGGCGACGCGAAGTCCGCGCCGGCCAAGTCGTAACGCGAGCGCGCCGCCATGCTCTCGCGCTTCTTCATCGACCGCCCGGTGTTCGCGGCGGTCATCTCGATCTTCCTCATCCTCGCGGGCCTTGCCGCGATGCGGGTGCTTCCGATCGCCCAGTATCCGGAGATCGCCCCGCCGGTGGTCACGGTCCAGGCGATCTACCCGGGCGCGTCCGCCGAGGTCGTCGAACAGACCGTCGCCGCGCCGCTCGAGAACGCCATCAACGGCGTGCCCGGCATGATCTACATGAACTCGAACTCGTCGTCGAACGGGCTCGTGCAGATCCAGGTCACCTTCGACATCGGCACCAGCGTCGACGAGGCGACGATCAACGTCAGCAACCGGGTCAAGCAGGTCGAGGCGCGGCTGCCGCTCGAGGTGCGCCGCCAGGGCGTGACGGTCGAGCGCGGTTCCTCGTCGTTCCTGCAGGTCCTCGCGTTCTACTCGCCCGACGGCAGCCACGACGACCTGTTCATCTCGAACTACGTGACGCTCAACGTGCTGGACGAGCTGAAGCGGCTCCCCGGCACGACCAACGTGCAGATCTTCGGCGCGAAGGACTACGCGATGCGGATCTGGCTCAGGCCCGACCGCCTCGCGCAACTGAAGCTCACGCCCGGCGACGTGGTCGCCGCGATCAACGAGCAGAACGCGCAGTTCGCGGCCGGCAAGATCGGCGCGGCGCCGATCGGCCCGAAGCAGGACCTGGTCTACACGATCACGACCAAGGGCCGGCTCGCCGACGAGAAGGAGTTCGGCGAGATCATCGTGCGCGCCGGCGCGGACGGTTCGACCGTCCGGCTCGCCGACGTCGCGCGCGTCGAGCTCGGCAGCAAGGACTACGACTTCATCGGCCGCATCAACGGCAAGCCGGCGACGCTCGTCGGGGTCTTCCTCGCCCCGGGCGCGAACGCGCTCGAGGTCGCGAAGAGCGTCACCACGCGCGTGGAAGAACTCGCGCAGCGCTTCCCCGAGGGCGTCGCCTGGGCGGCGCCCTACGACACCACGCGCTTCGTCGAGGTGTCGATCCGCGAGGTCGTCAAGACGCTCGCCGAGGCGATGCTGCTCGTGTTCCTCGTCGTCTACCTGTTCCTGCAGAGCTGGCGCGCCGCGGTGATCCCGTTCCTCGCGGTGCCGGTCTCGCTGATCGGCACCTTCGCGGGCCTGCAGGTCCTCGGCTACTCGATCAACACGCTGACGCTGTTCGGCATGGTGCTCGCGATCGGCATCGTCGTCGACGACGCGATCGTGGTGCTGGAGAACGTCGAGCGGATCATGCGCGAGGACCAGGTGCCGCCGCGCGAGGCCGCGATCAAGGCGATGCGCGAGGTCACCGGGCCGATCATCGCGATCGTGCTGACGCTCACCGCGGTGTTCGTGCCGATCGCGTTCCTCGGCGGGCTGACCGGCGAGCTCTACCGGCAGTTCGCGGTGACGATCGCGATCTCGGTCGTGATCTCGGGCCTGATGGCGCTGACGCTCTCGCCCGCGCTGTGCGTGCTGATGCTCTCGCACTCGCACCGGCCGCCGGGACGCTTCTTCCGGGCGTTCAACCGCTTCTTCGCGAAGGTCACGCACGGGTACGTCGACGGCGTCGTCTTCCTGATCCGCCGCGGCGTGCTGGGCGCGATCCTGTTCCTCGGCATGGTCGCGATCACCGCCCAGCTGTGGCGGATGACGCCGGGGAGCCTCGTGCCCGACGAGGACCAGGGCTTCTACATCAGCGCGGTGATCCTGCCCGACGGAGCCTCGCTCGAGCGCACCGACAAGGTCGTCGCGCAGGTCACCGAGGCGATCCGCGCGAACCCGGCCAACAAGGACATCGTGGCGTTCACCGGCTTCGACTTCATCGGCGGCGGCTTCCGCAACAACGCCGCGACGATCTTCGTCACCCAGGTCCCCTGGGACGAGCGGCAGGTGAACACGCAGCAGCTCGTGGGCGAGCTGTTCGGGCGCACGATGGGCATCAAGGACGCGCTCGTGCTCGCGTTCGGGCCGCCGGCGATCTTCGGACTGGGCACCGCGGGCGGCTTCGAGTTCTACATCCAGAACCGCGGCGACGGCGGCGCGAAGCGGCTGCAGGAGGTGACCTACGCGTTCCTCGGCCGCGCGAACGCCGACCCGATGCTGGGCGGCGCGCAGACGCTGTGGCGCGCCACCGTGCCGCAGGTGCGCGTCGACGTCGACCGCGAGAAGGCGAAGAAGCTCGGCGTCTCGCTGGACGATCTGTTCAGCGCGCTCGCCGGGACGCTCGGGTCCTACTACGTGAACGACTTCAACAAGTACGGCCGGACCTGGCAGGTCCTGATGTCGGCCGAGCCTTCGTTCCGCAAGCGACCCGACGACATCGGCGGCGTGTACGTGCGCGCGCGCGACGGCTCGATGGTCCCGATCAGCTCGCTCGCCGACGTGAAGTTCACCTCGGGGCCGGACTCGCTCGACCGCTTCAACAACCTGCCGGCGGTGAAGATCATCGGCCAGGGCGCCCCCGGCGTGTCCTCGGGCCAGGCGATCGCCCGCGTCGAGGCGATCGCGCGCGAGGTCCTGCCGCCCGACTTCAGCTTCGACTGGGGCGGCACGAGCTTCCAGGAGAAGCGCTCGTCCGGAGCGTCGACTTTCGCACTCGCGCTCGCGGTGATCATGGTGTTCCTGATCCTCGCCGCGCAGTACGAGCGCTGGTCGCTGCCGCTCTCCGTGCTGTTCGCGCTGCCGTTCGGCACCTTCGGCGCGCTGGCGGCGGTGTGGCTGCGGGGGCTCACCAACGACGTCTACTTCCAGATCGGCCTGGTGACGCTGCTCGGACTCGCCGCGAAGAACGCGATCCTGATCGTCGAGTACGCGGTGCTGAAGCACGAGGAAGGGTTGTCCGCGTCCGCCGCCGCGATCGAGGCGGCGCGGCTGCGCTTCCGCCCGATCCTGATGACTTCGCTCGCGTTCATCCTCGGGGTGCTGCCGCTCGCGATCTCGGTGGGCGCGGGCGCCGGCGCGCGCCATTCGGTCGGCACCGGCGTCATGGGCGGGATGCTCGCGGCGACCTTCCTCGCGATCTTCTTCGTGCCGCTGTTCTTCAAGGTCATCTTCGAGCGGCGGCTGACCGAGCATCGCTCGCACGACGATCTCATCGCGGAGATCGACCATGCGCGCGCGATGCACGCGCGGCCTCCGGCGCAGACGCCGGGCCACCCGCCGATCTCCGAACCGCGAGGCGACCATGCGTAAGCCCCTGTCGCGAACCCTCATCGCGATCGCCCTGGGCGCGGCGATCGGCGGCTGCGCCGTGACGCAGCCGAAGCCGCCGGCGTCCGACCTGCCGGCGTCGACACCGCCCACGGCCGCCGAACTCGCGCTCCTCGAGCACTGGTGGACCGCGTTCGGCGACCCGCGGTTGACCGCGCTCGTCGAAGAGGCGATGGCGAACAACCTCGACGTCGCCTCGGCGTTCGCGCGCGTCGAACTCGCCCGGGCGCAGGTGCTGCTCGCGTCGTCGTACCTGTATCCGTACGGCAACCTCGCGGTCGGCGCATCGCGATCGCGCATCAGCGGCGTCGGCTCGCAGCCGATGCCCGCGGGGACGCCGCTCATCTCCAACGACTTCTCGGTGAGTCTCGAACTCGGCTACGAGCTCGACCTGTGGGGCAAGTACCGCAGCGGCACGCTCGCCGCGCGGAACGAACTCGCGGCGTCGCGCTACTTCCGCGAGTCGGTGCGCGCCGCGGTCGCGGCCGACACCGCGACCACCTACTTCCGGCTGCGGGCCGCCGATGCCCAGTTGAAGCTGCAGCAGGAAACGCTCGTCACCCGCGAGGGCACGGTGCGGCTGCAGAAGGACCGTTTCGACGCCGGCATCATCGGCGAATACGATCTCAAGCAGGCCGAGGCCGAGCGCTCCAACGTCATCGCCAACATCGCGCGCGCGAAGCAGGGCATCGGGCTCCTCGAAGGCGCGCTCGCCTCGCTCACCGGCCGTTCGCCGCGCGAGGTCTTCACGCCGGACATCGCGCGCGCCGCGCCGGACGCCGCGATCCTCAAGGTGCCGGAGCTGCCGCAGGGACTCCCGTCGGGATTGATGGAGCGCCGGCCGGACATCCGCCGCGCGGAAGCACTGCTCGCCGCGTCCGACCTCCGCATCCAGCAGGCGAAGGCCGCCTACTACCCGTCGATCTCGCTCACCGCCGCGTACGGCTCGGAATCGGCCGCGCTGGCCGACCTGTTCACCTCGCCCGCGTCGATCTGGCGCTTCGGCGCGGCGCTGCTGCAGCCGCTCTTCGGCCTGAAGGCCATCGAGGCGAACGTCCAGGCGTCGGAGGCCCGCCGTGCCGAAGCGGTCGTGCTCTACGGCCAGACGGTGCAGGCGGCGTTCCGCGACGTTCACGACGCGCTCGTCGTCCACAAGACCGCGCGCGAGATCCTCGCGGCCGAATCGATGCGCCGCGACCAGCTCGCCGCGGCGCTCGACGTCGCGAAGCTGCGCTACGACGCCGGCAGGACGTCGTTCCTCGAAGTGCTCGACGCGCAGCGCACGCTGCTCCTCGCGGACACCGAGCGCATCGTCGCCGCGCGCGACACGCAGATCGCCATCGTGGCCTTCGCGAAGGCGCTGGGCGGCGGCTGGGAGCCGGTGCCGTTCGACGCCGCGATGCAATGACACTCCGGCGCGGGCGGATGCGTACGGTCACGACGGGCGCGAGCGCCGCCGCGCGGCGTCGCCGGCGAATGACGTAGACTGGCGCCGTCATGCGCTACCTCCGGCTGCTGCTGCTCGCCCTGTCCGTTTCGACCCCGGCTGCCGCATTCGCGCAGGCCGCGGCGCAGCCGGTGATCCCGCAGCAGCTCTCGTGCCGCGGCGAGGAACCGTTCTGGAACCTCGAGGCCGGGCGCACCTCCGGCGTCATGCAGACGCTGGGCGGATCGAAGGCCCGCCAGGTGGTCGAGTACCGCGGCGAAATCCTGCCGCTGTCGTTCCTCGCGCCCGCGGCGATCGTGTGGCGCGGGACCTCGACGCACCTGCCGAGCCAGACCGTCGTCGCGACGCTGCGCGAGGAGTCCTGCGCATCGACGATGAAGGAAGGCCCGCCGCGAGCCTGGCGCGCGATCCTCACCTCGCGTCCCGGCGAGGCCGTGACCGGATGCTGCACGGTGAGAAGCGGCTTCGACGCGATGAAGGCGCCGCTCGCCGTGTTCGCGTCGAAGCCGGAGGGCGACTGGTCGCGCCGCTGGGCGGAGGTCGCCGCGGCGGTGCAGCGGTGCGCGAACGACCCCTCGGGCACCGTGCGCGAAGTCACGTCCGCCGCACCGGCCGCCGGTGGAACGGTCGCGGTTCGCGGAGTCGCCTCCGACGGCAAGGCGTGGACCTGCACCGTCGATGCCGCCGGGAAGTCGCAGCCGCGGTTCGCGCCGGCCACCGCCGAGGCTCCCGCGGGCGCGGGCGGTCCGGTGTTCTATCCATTCCGCGATCCGCCGCCGATCGTCGCCTGCGGCCGACTCGAGCGGATCGCGGGTCCGGGCGCGCGGGCGCGCACCGAGGGGTGGCTGCACTACGAGCGCTGCTGATTCAGTTGTCAGTTGGCAGTTGACAGTAGCGCCGGAGTCTCCCGGGGCGGCGCATTGAGCGCCGTTGCAGTCTCCGTGTGGGTCGGGTCTGATCCACAGAAAGTCGCGGTGACGCTAGGTGAGGTTGGCCTCGAAGAACGCGAGCGTTCGCTTCCACGCGAGGTCGGCCGCGGCGGCGTTGTAGCGGGCCCCCGCCGTGTCGTTGTTGAAACCGTGCTCGGTGCCCTCGTAGAAGAACGCGCGGTGCTCGACCTTCGCCGCCTTCAGCGCGGCGTCGTAGGCGGGCCAGGTCGCATTGACGCGCGGATCGTTGCCGGCGTAGTGGATGAGGAGCTTCGCGCGGATCTTCGCGACATCCGCGGACGCCGGCGCGGTCCCGTAGAACGGCACCGCGGCGACGAGCGTGGGCGACGCGACGGCCAGGTCGTTCGCCATCGCGCCTCCCCAGCAGAATCCGACCACGCCGACCTTGCCGTTCGCGTCGGCGCGCGAGCGCATCCACTCGACGACCGCGACCAGGTCGCGCACCGCGGCCGGGCGGTCGACGCGCGTGAACATTTCGCGCGCGCGGTCAGGGTCGGCGGGCGTGCCGCCCTGCGGATGGAGCATGTCCACCGCCAGCGCCGTGAATCCCGCCACCGCGAGGCGACGCGCGATGTCGCGGAGATGCGGGTTGAGGCCGCGGTTCTCGTGGATCACGATGATGCCGCCGCGGCGCGCCGGCCCCTGCTTCGGCGTCGCCAGGTACGCCGCCATCGTGCCGCCGGGGAGGTCGATCTTCACCGTGCTCGTGGCGATCTGCGGGTCGTCCGGCGCGACGACCGCCGCGACGGCGTAGTTGTTGTCGAGCAACGGCAGCAGCGCCGAGGCGGCCGCCGCTCCGCCTGCGAGCACCGCGAGGCGCTCGAGGAACACCCGGCGCGGCAGCGGGGCGTGCGTGTACTCGTCGTAGAGCGCGATGATTCTCGGATCCATGGGTTCTCCGTCTGGAGGTTCCGGACTCACTTCACCCCGTCGCGCGGCCGGCGGAATCGCAGCCAGCCGAACATGCAGGCGATCACGACGCCGGCGAGCACGTGCTTCAGGTTGTGGCCGCTCACCGTCGCCCCGGTGGCTTGGTAGATCTCGCGGTCGAAGCGCTCGGCCATCATCATCGCGACGGCGGTGACGAACGACGCCCACAGCCACGCGTCGCCGCGCGTGCCTCCCGGCCAGATGAGCAGCAGCACGGCGAGCAGCACCATCGTCCCGATGCGCACGACGCCGTAGAGCAGGAGGTCGCCGCGGCCGAGCGACTCGGTCACGCCCCACCACGCGACGCCGGCGATCCCGAGGACGACGAGCGGCGCGAGCGCGGCGCGCGCGTGGCGGCCGTCGATGCGGTCGGCGAGGAGCAGCGTGAGCAGCGCGGCCATCACGAGCGTCATCGGCAGCCGGTCCCAGACGAGCGTCGGGTTGGTCGGCGCCATGTGGTAGTACGCGGAGCCCAGCGCGGTCAGGATCGTGGCGCCGACGAGGAGCGCGAACGCGGGCCGCTCGTCCGCGGTGAGGTGCGCGCGCCGCCGGATCGACCCGCCCCACAGCCCCGCGGCCAGGATCGCGAGGTTGGTGAGCACGTCGCCCGCGCGCGGAATGCCGAGCCAGGTCCGCGTGTCGGCGAAGTCGTGATACGACGACCACTGCGGCATCGGGCCGAGGAAGAAGCGCAGCACGATCCACAGGCCGACCGCGATGGTGGCGAAGGTCCAGGCGTCGCGCCGCACGCGCGCGTACGACGGACGCCCGGTCGATTCGATCGGGGCGGGATGCGACGCCACGCTACTGCAGCCGCGGCCTGCGCAGCTGGCTCGCGCGATCGACCGTCGCGACGCCGACGCGGCGCGCGCTGCCGTCGCGCACGACGGTGAGCGGCACCGACACGCCGGCGGCGCCCTGCCGCCACAGCACGCGCCACGCGTGGCCGACCTGCACGATCGGCTGGTCGGCGATCGCGGCGATCTGGTCGCCGGCCTTGAGCCCCGCGTCCGCGGCAGGTCCGCCGGGCGCGACATCCTGCACCACGACGCGGCCGTCCTCGTCGTGCAGGTACACGCCGAGCCACGGACGCGGCGGCGAATCGCGCCGGCCGAGCCGCAGCAGGTCCGGCAGGATCGGTTCGAGGAGTTCGACCGGAACGAACATGTTGCCGCGCGTCGTGTCGCCGTCGATCACCTGCTGCACGAAGAGCGAGCCGATGCCGACGAGTCGTCCGCGGCCGTCGACGAGCGCCGCCCCGCTCCAGGCGGGATGCAGCGGCGCGGTGAAGATCGCCTCGTCGAGCAGGTATTCCCAGTAGCCGGCGAACTCGTGCTTCGCCGCGACGCGCGCCGCGAGCGCGTGCTTGCGGCCACCGTGCGAGATCGCGACGACCTCGTCGCCGGGTCCGAGCGACGCGATGCCGCCGCGCGGCAGCGCCGGCAGGTCGAGCGCTCCGAGCGGCTGGACGAGCCCGAAGCCGCTCTCGAAGTCGACCGCGATCGGGTGGGCCTCGACCACGTGGCCGGTATGCGTCGTGAGCCGCACGCTCGTCGCCTCGGTGACGAGGTAACCGATCGTCAGCGCGAGCCCGTCCTCGCGGATCACGACCGCGCTGCCGGTGCGTTCGGTCCCGAGGATCGAGGCGGTCATCGCGTCGGGCGGGACCTGCGCTTCCAGCGCCACCACCGCGGCGAGCGCGCGATCGACGTCGAAGCGGGCGGCTTCCGCGTCGGGCTGGAACTCGGGCGGGAACGCCCACTCTTCGTCGTCGCTCATCGCTGGTTCCTGGTTTGCGCGGCGCCCGGCCAGGCCGCCGGTCCCCGGTCAGACATGCCGGCGCGGCAATCGTTCGGACCAAAGGGGTCAGACTCGGTTGCCCACCGGTCGCCCGTTGGCGATCCTCGACGGCACGCTTTCAATCGAGTCTGACCCTTTTGGTCCCTTTGGTCAGACCGCCGGCGTGCCATGGTGGCGCACCACGATCGCCGGGTCCACGTGGAGCGCGAACCCCAGCCGGCGCAGGCTCGCCGACGCCCAGGCGTCTTCGGACCGGTAGGCGCCGTCGACGACTCCGACGCGAAAGACATCGTAGTGTACGCGGGCGGCGGAGTCGGCGGCGGCCGAGCGCGGCGGCTCGTAGACCCGGCCGTCGGACTTCGCGTCGTCGACGAGCGCATCGACTGCCCGCCGCGACAGCAGGAGCACGCCGGCGCCCACCGCATCGACGGTGACGAGCGGTCCCGCCTCGCCGACCGCGCGCCCTATGTCGAAGGACCGGGACGCGGTGCGCTCGGCGCCCGCGAGCGGCACCGGCGCGCCGACCACGTCGCGGGCGTGCGCGAGCAGGCGCTCGATCGCGCCGGCCGCGAGGCCGAGGTCGGCGTCGAGGAAGAGCAGGTGCGTGAACCGGCGTTCCGCGTGGAACGACGCGACGAGCGCATTGCGCGCGCGCGGCGCCAGGCGCTCGTGCCGCGCGTCGACGAGCGTGAACGCGACGCCCGCGGCGCGAAGCTCGATGAGCGTCGCGGCGAAGTCGAGGTGCACCGATCCGCCGTGCGCCGGCGTGGCGACCATCAGGTTCGCGGCCTGCGCGGAGGTCATCGCGCGTCCGGCGCGTACTTGTCGCGCCGCCCGTGGAGCTGCCGGGCGACCGCTGCGACCCGCGCGCGCGCCGCGTCGTCGCAGCGGGCGTAGGCGTCGAGGAGCGCGGCGTCAGAGGCCGCATCCCCGCGCGCGGACGCCGTCTGCTGCGGACGCGAGCCGCACAGGCGCAGCGCCGGCCGGTCGTCGAGCGCGCAGGTGGAAAGCCGCGCGAGTTCCACCTTCAACGACACCGACTCGTCCTGTGCGAGCGAACCGGCGATGCGCTCGTCGAACCCGCCGATCGCCTCGAACGCGTCGCGCCGGATCGCGAACCAGCCTTCGCACAACACCTGTCGGCCTCCGGGGTCCTCGCCTCGACCGCGCGAACCGCCTCCGTCCGGTCGAGTCCCGTCCGGGCCATGCTCCCGGACATGGGCGGTCTCCTCGGGCGTCAGCGCGACCAGTCGACCGTGCGGCTTCACGACCTCGTAGCGCGCCGAGCATTGCGCCGCGGCGTTCGCGAGCCCTCCGGGCACGATCACGTCGGCGTCGCCGAACAGCAGCACGTCGCCGCTCGCGTGCCGCGCCCCGACGTTCCGGCCCCATCCCTTGCGCAGCGGCCCCTCGCGAAAGGCGAACACGACGCGCGCATCCGGATGCGCGGCCGGCGCGACGAGCCGCGGACGATCGCCCTGCTCGACGACGATCGTCTCGAGGTCGCGCTGGCCGGCGAGCCAGCGCAGCACCGCGTCGAGGTTCCCGCGGTCCCCGTCGCCCTGGCCGCCGCAATAGGTGAGAATGGCGCTCGCGCGCACGTCGATCGATCTCCGCTCCCGTTCGATCTGCGCAGGCATCTTACCCTCGCGACGACCCTGCCGCCCCGAGCCGCCTGCCGATGCTGATCAGCGCACTGATGGTGACCCGCCCCGCGTCGCTGCCGCGGCTCGCGGCGGCGATGCGCGATCTCGCGCACCAGCGCGGCGTCGCCTGCGAACTCGTCGCCGTGCACGACGGCGACGCCGCGTTCCACGCCGCGGTCGAGGAGACCGCCGCGCGCGAGGGCGTCGCGGCGACGGTCGACCGCGCACCGGCCGGGACGCCCCTCGGCGAACTCCGCAACCGCTCGGTGGCGCTCGCGCGCGGGGAGTTCGTCGCGCAATGGGACGACGACGACCGCCATCATCCGGAACGCCTCGCACGGCAGGTCGCGGCGCTGGTCGAGCGCGATGCGGCGTTCGCGTTCCTCACCGGACAGCTCCACTGGTTCCCGAAGCGCGGCACGCTCTACTGGGAGGACTGGTCGGCCGAGGCGTATCCGCTCGACTTCGTGCAGGGGACGCTCGTCGGGCGGCGCGAGCGGATGCCGGCCTACCCGCCGCTCGCGCGCGGCGAGGACACCGCGCTGTGCCGGCGCATCCTCGACGCGGGCGCGCCGATCGCGCGCGTCCGCGACGCGGCGTGGAGCTACGTCTACACGTTCCACGGCGGCAACGCGTTCGCCGAAGCCCATCACCTCGCGATCGCGCGCGCCAAGCACCTGTCCGACGCGCGCATCCTCGCGCGCGAGCGCGAACTGCGCGAGCGCCTGGCCGAATACTCGCCGCCGCTCGCGCCGGTCCGCGTTCCCTGCGGTGCCGCCGCGATCGAGATCGCGCCGTCCGCGTAGCCGCACCGCGACCTACGCGGGCGGGAGGAACCGCTGCGCGATCGCGGCCACCGTGGACGCGCCGCGCGCCACCCACTCGGGGGTGAACGCGCCGGCGTGAAAGCGCGTGAAGTCGGTCCGCGAGGCGTCCCACCACAGATGCGCCCACAGGTGCAGGCTCGCGACGCCCTCGAGGCGATCGTCGCACTCCTCGAAGAGCGAGGCGATGCCCGCGCGCGAAGGACCGTGGAGGTAGAACGCCCGCTGCGGCAGCACGTGGAGCGCATCGCCCGCTTCGCTCCACAATCGCCCCGCGGCCGCGCAGGAGTGCCGGCTCCAGGTTCCGTCGAACGACCGTCGCGCATCGTCCTGCCAGCGCTCGGGAAACCACGCGCCCCGGCGCGCGAGGATCACCGCGTTGCACAGCGACGGCCGCAGGACGCCGTCGTCGCCGGCGATCGGCGGCTCCTCGCCGACGACGCACTCGCGTTCGAACCAGTCGTCCGGATAGCGGGCGACGAACAGCGTGTCGATGTCCGCGTAGGCGCCCCCGCCCTCGCGCAGGATCTCGAGTCGCAGGAAGTCGGCCTCGTGCGCGTAGTCGAAGCCCCGCGCGGCGATGTTCCGGCCTTCGCCCGTCTGCGCGTAGCGCGTCCGGTCGAAGCCGCGCGGCTCCGCGCCGACCCGATGCAGCGTGAGGTGCGGAGCGATGCGCTCCCACCACGGCCCCCACAGATCGTGCCGGTGGTGCAGGTGGATCGCGCCGGGCGTCTGCGTGCGCCGGCAGGATTCGAGCGCGAGGTAGTGCGCGAGGTGGAACGCCTCGCGCTGCGGGCGCAGCCCGAAGAGGAAATGGAACTCGCGCACCGGCCCGCGTCGCGTGGCGTCAGTCATCACGCAACGATCGCGGCGAGGAACTCGCGCGCGACGACCGGCTCGGCGTACCGGTTCGCGATGCGCTCCGCGATCGCGGACGCCGCGCGGCGCGCCGGCGCGGGATCGTCGACGAGCGCGCGCATCGCGGCGATCGCGGCGTGGGGGTCGGGCGCCGCCCAGCGCTGGGAAGGCCAGTACGACGGCCGCGACGGCGGCCACACCGGCACGCCCGTCATGCGGACAGGGACCGCGCCGGGCCAGTCCGCACCGAGGAAGTCGAGATGGCCGCCGAAGCAGGGGGCGATGACCGGCGTGCCGCGCGCGGCCGCGTCGAACATCCCGAGGCCCCAACCCTCGCCGTGCGAGAGCGTGACCCAGGCGTCGGAGAGTTCATGCACGAGATCGATGCCGCGGCCGTCGAGATCGAACGGCAGCACGCAGATCGGCGGAGCGTCGCGATCGAGTTCGTCGGTTACGGCGTCGACCACGCGCTGCGCCATCGGGAGCGTGGGCTCGTGGTCGTAGAACGGCGGCGGGCCGACCCCCACCGGCCCGGTCTTCAGCACGAGCGCGACCCGATCCTCGTCGCGGAACGCACGCACGAACGCCTCGAGCAGCGCGGGGAGCGCCTTGCGCGACTCCCAGGCGTTGATCGTCGCGAAGACGAACCGCGCGCCGTCGAGACCGAATCGTCCGCGTGCCGCAGCGCGTTCCGCGGGCGTGAACGCGTTCCACGCGTGGCGGCGCACGTGCGGCACGACATGAATCGGAACGCGCACGCCGCCCGCCTCGAAGACCGCGCGATTCATCGCGCAGGGCACGAGGATGCGGTCCGCGCGGTCGAGGAGGGTGCGCCAGTGCGCCGGAATGCGGTCGGTCTCCCACACCGTGCAGCCGACGTTGCGCTTGCCCGGCTCGAAGAGCGCGGGCCAGTGCTCGGGCACCGTGTGCGCGACGATCGTGTCGCAGAAGATCGGCGCCGACGTCGCGGCAAGCAGCGCGGGCAGGTCGGCGAGCGAGGCGTCCCCGGTCGAGCGCAGCGCGAGCGGCAGCGCGTCGCCGGGCCCGAGCGGCCGGACACCGTCGCCGTCGTGGACGATCGGCACCCAGTGGATCGGCACGCCGGCGTTCACCAGCGCGCGGACGTAGGCGATCGCGGCGAGCCCGTAGCCGGAAGGCTCGACGAACGAGCAGTAGCGCAGGCCGTGCGGCAACGTCGAGGTCCGATTCTGCGGGGCGGCCGGCGAGTCTAGCGACAAAGCCGCTGCCCCGCCAACCGCCGTGCCAGAATCGCGCATGCGCCGACCCGTCCTCGCCTGCGCCTTCGTTCTCGCCCTCGGCGGCCCGGCCTCGACGCTCGCGCAGGTGCCGCCCTCGCCCGCCGAGCGTGCCGCCTACACCGGCCTCTTCGCGGCAGCGGCGACCGGCGACGCCGCGTCGATCCGCGCGCAGGTCGCCGCCGGCGCGAAGGTCGACGCGCGCGACGCCCACGGCCGCACGCCGTTCCACGTGGCGGCCTTCGAGCGAGGGCACGACGCGATGAAGGCGCTCGTCGCGGCGGGCGCGAATCCGAACGCGCTCGAGAACGACCGCTACGACGCGGTCACGATCGCCGCCGTCGCCGACGACACCGCGACGCTCGAAGTCGCGCTCGCGCTCGGCAACAGCGCGAAGAACGTCACCAGCCGCTACGACGGCACCGCGCTGATCGCCGCCGCGCACCTCGGCCACGACGGCGTCGTGCGGATGCTGATCGCCGCCGGCGCGCCGCTCGACCACGTCAACAACCTCGGCTGGACCGCGCTGATCGAGTCGATCGTGCTGGGCCAGGGTGGGCCGCGTCACGTCGCGACGCTGAAGGCGCTCGTCGATGCGGGCGCGAACGTGAATCTCGCCGACCGCAGCGGCACGACACCGCTCGGTCTCGCGCGGGCGCGCGGCTTCCGCGCGATGGTCGCGATCCTGGAACGCGCCGGCGGGCGCTGACGCCCGCCTCCGGCACCGCGCGCCGCACCGCCGGATCGTTTGCTACAGTTCGCGCTGCCCCCCGACCACCGCCCCGATGTTCGACTGGATCGCCGACCCGAACGCCTGGATCGCGCTCGCGACGCTCACCGCGCTCGAGATCGTGCTGGGCGTCGACAACATCATCTTCATCTCGATCCTGGTCGGGCGCATCGAGCCCAGGCGCCGCGAACTCGCGCGGCGCCTCGGCCTCGGCCTCGCGATGGGCACGCGCATCCTGCTGCTCCTCGCGCTCGCGTGGATGATGCGGCTGACCGAGCCGCTGTTCACGCTCTACCAGTCGTTTTCCGGCCGTGACCTGATCCTGATCGCGGGCGGGCTCTTCCTGCTGTGGAAGAGCGTCCACGAGATCCACAATTCGCTCGAAGGGTTCGAGGAGGGGCACGGCGAGGTCGCCGCCGCCGCGAGCTTCGCCGGCGTGCTGGTGCAGATCGCGCTCATCGACATCGTGTTCTCGCTCGACTCGGTGATCACCGCGGTCGGCATGGCCGACCAGATCCCGGTGATGGTGCTCGCGATCGTGGCGTCGGTCGGCGTGATGATGTTCGCCGCGCGCCCGATCGGCGAGTTCGTCGAGTCGCACCCGACGATCAAGATGCTCGCGCTCTCGTTCCTCGTGCTGGTCGGCGTCACGCTGATCGCCGAGGGCTTCGAGACGCACGTCCCGAAGGGGTACGTCTATTTCGCGATGGCGTTCTCGGTCGCGGTCGAGATGCTGAACCTGCGCATGCGCGCGCGTCGCGAAGCGCGCAATCCCGTGAAGCTCCGCAAGCAGGCTCCCGGGACGACCGCCGTGCCGCGCGACCGGCAGGATGGATAGCGCGCGCGGAGCCCGGTGGGCCCGATCCCCTCGGTCACGCCGGCCGCCGTTCGCGCTGTAAGTATCCCGCGACCATCGCCGACAGATCGGTGCCGCACCGCTGGCCGGGTCGCGTACCCGCCGGTCGATCCCCCACCCATCGCAAGGAGTCGAACATGCCGAACCGCACCCCCGCCACCCTCGTCCTCGCGCTCGCCGCCCTCGCCTCGGGCGCCGCCCTCGCCCAGGGCATGGCCGCGGACAACAAGGACGCGATGAAAGCCAAGCCGGAGATGGAGAAGTGCTACGGCGTGTCGATGGCAGGCAAGAACGACTGCGCCGCCGGTCCGGGCACCACCTGCGCCGGTACCTCCAAGGTCGACTACCAGGGCAACGCGTGGAAGTACGTTCCGAAGGGCACGTGCACGACGATGAAGACGTCGAAGGGCATGGGGTCGCTGCAGCCGATCAAGTCCTGACCGGCGCGCGGGTGACGATGGGCCTCGAGCGCCACGCCGGGCTCTCGCTCAAGCCGGCGCATTACGCCGAAGCACTGGCGGCGCCGGCGGACGGGCGCTGGTTCGAGGTCCATCCGGAGAACTACACGGTCGCGGGCGGGCCGCGCCTGGCCTGGCTCGAGGCGATCCGCTCGCGTCACCCGCTGTCGCTGCACGGCGTGTCGCTCTCGCTCGCGTCCGACGCGCCGCCCGACCGCACACGGCTCGCGCGCCTCGCTGCCCTGGTCGGTCGCTTCGAGCCCGCGCTCGTGTCCGAGCACCTCGCGTGGTCGACCTGGCGCGGCGCGTACCTGCCCGACCTCCTGCCGTTCCCGCGCACCCGGGCCGCGCTCGACCGCATTGCCGCGAACGTGTCGATCGTGCAGGACACGCTCGGGCGAACGATCGCGATCGAGAATCCGGCGCACTACCTCGCGCTCGACGGCCACGAATTCGACGAGATCGCGTTCCTCCGCGAACTCGCGCGCCGCACCGGCTGCCGGCTGCTCCTCGACGTGAACAACGTGTACGTGGGTTCGCGCAACCTCGGATACGACGCGGCCGCGTACCTCGACGCGTTCCCCGCGGGAGTCGTCGCCGAAATCCATCTCGCCGGCCACCACGAGGATCCGGCGATGGGCTCGCGGCTCCTCGTCGATTCGCACGACGCGGCCGTCGCGCCCGAAGTGTGGTCGCTCTACGAGCGGCTGGTGGCGCGCATCGGGCCGCGCCCGACGCTCGTCGAGCGCGACGACCTGCTGCCCGCGTACGACGTGCTCGACGCCGAGCGCGCGCGCGCCGGGAGCGTGCTCGCCCGGGCGGCGTCCCGTCGCGTGGAGGCGTACGCGTGAGCGCGCTCGCCGCGTTCCAGGACCGCTTCGGCGCCGCGCTCCTCGCGGGCGACGCCGCGTCGGCGGCTGCTCACTTCCCGCTCGCGTCGCATCCCGCGTTCGCGGTCTACCGCAACACGGTCACGCGCGGACTCGTCGACGCGATCGTCGCCAACCATCCGACGGCCGCCCGGCTGGTCGGCGACGAATGGCTGCGGGCCGCCGCCACCGTGTTCGCGCGCGCGCATCCGCCACAGGATCCGTCGCTCGCGAGCTACGGCGCGGCGTTCGGCGACTTCCTCGCTTCGTTTCCGCCCGCCGCGGAACTGCCCTGGCTCGTTCCCGTCGCGCGCGTCGACCGCGCCTGGACCGAGGCGCACGGCGCGCGCGACGAGCCCTCGCTCGACCCTTCGGCGCTCGCGTCGATGCCGCCCGATCGTCTCGCCGACGCGCGGCTGATGCCGCATGCCGCCGCGCGCTGGTTCGTCTCCGACGACACGCCGGTGCACACGTTGTGGTTGCGCAGCCGCGAAGGCGACGGGGACCTGTCGGACCTCGAGTGGCGCGGGGAAGGCGTGCTCGCCGCGCGACCCGTGGACACGGTCGAGGTCGTCGCGATCGACCGCGCGGCGGCCGCGTTCCTCGACGCCTGCGCGGCGGGCGGCACGGTGGAACGCGCCACCTCCGCAGCCCTCACCGTCGAGGGCACCTGCGATCTCGCCCGGATGATGGCAACGCTCCTTCGTGCCGGCGCGTTCACTCGCCTCGAACCGCACGTGCCACTCCGACCGGAATGACGGAACCCGCGATGTCGACACCGACCGCACCCTCACCGCTCGTTCGCATCCGCGACGCCTGGAACGCGATCGCCGGGCGCCTCGACGCCGCGATCGGCGACGGCCTGCTCTCGCTCGTCGCGCGCATCGCGATCGCCGCGATCTTCCTGCAATCGGGGCGCACCAAGGTCGAGGGCTTCCTGACGGTGACGCCTTCGGCGGTCGAACTCTTTCGCGAGGAGTACAAGTTGCCGATCCTCTCCCCCGAAGTCGCCGCACACCTCGCGGCCTGGGCCGAGCACCTGTTTCCTGCACTGCTCATCGTGGGACTCCTGTCGCGCCCCTCCGCGCTCGCGCTCCTCGCGATGACCGCGGTCATCGAGATCTTCGTCTACCCGCTCGCCTGGCCGACGCACCTCGCGTGGGCGGGCCTCCTCCTCGTCGTGATCGCGCGCGGCGCAGGTCCGGTCTCGCTCGACCGCGCGTTCGGATTGCGCTGACGCTCGCCGCGCCACGCGCCCGCCGCGCGCGCGGCATCGGCCCGGGATCGAGCGCCCCTCCCCGCGCCGGCGGATAATCCCGCCGATGCGAGAGCACCCCCCCGACGACCCCGGCCGCCGCGGCTTCCTCGCACTCGCGCTCGCCGCGGGCGTCGCGCCCGGCCTCCTCGCCTGCGCGAATCGCGACCGGCCCGGCGGCGATCCGTTCGCGCTCGGCGTCGCGTCGGGCTGCCCGCGCCCCGACAGCGTCGTGCTGTGGACGCGTCTCGCGCCCGCCTCCGCGCCCGCCGCGTCGCAGGCGATCGCCTGGGAGATCGCCGACGACGAGCGCTTCTCGCGCGTCGTGCGTTCAGGCACCGAGGTCGTCGACGCGTCGAGCGCGCACAGCCTGCACCTGCAAGTCGACGGCCTTTCGCCTTCGCGCTGGTACTGGTACCGCTTCACCTCCGGCGGGGCGCGCAGCGAACCTGCCCGCACGCGCACCGCGCCCCCGCCCGATCGCGAGGAACCGTTCAGGTTCGCGATCGCGTCCTGCCAGCGCTTCGACGACGGCCACTACGCGGCGTGGCGCCATCTCGCCGACGAGTCGCCCGACCTCGTCGTGTTCCTCGGCGACTACATCTACGAGAGCGCGCCGCGCGCGGGCCGCGTGCGCACGCACGTCGGAGCGGGCGCGGCGAGGACGCTCGCCGACTACCGCGCGCGCTACGAGCAGTACCGCTCGGATCCCGCGCTGCGAGGCATCCACGCGACCGCGCCGTGGATCGTTACCTGGGACGACCACGAGGTGCAGAACGACTACGCGGCCGACCGGGGCCCGGACCTCGCGCAAGACTTCCTCGCGCGGCGCGCGGCGGCGTACCGGGCCTGGTGGGAGCACATGCCGCTGCCGCCGTCGATGCGCCCGGTCGACGCGAACC
This sequence comes from Burkholderiales bacterium, assembly GCA_015075645.1. Taxonomy (NCBI): domain Bacteria; kingdom Pseudomonadati; phylum Pseudomonadota; class Betaproteobacteria; order Burkholderiales; species Burkholderiales bacterium. Next base: position 442,924 of record JABTUF010000006.1, read on the forward strand.
TCCGCGTGTACGACCGCTATCCGTGGGGCACGCTCGCGCGCTTCCACGTCCTCGACGACCGCCAGTACCGCGACCATCAGGCGTGCCCGCCGCCTGGGCGCGGCGGCTCGACCACGGTGAACGACGCCGACTGCCCCGAACTCGTCGCGCCGAAGCGCTCGATCCTCGGTCCCGCGCAGGAGGCGTGGCTCGCCGACGGGCTCGCGCAGCCCGGCGCGCGCTGGAACCTCGTTGCGCAGCAGACGCTGGTGGCGCCGTTCACGTGGTCGAAGGCGGGTCGCCACTGGACCGACGGCTGGTCGGGTTACCCGGCCGCACGCGATCGCCTGATGGACGCGATCGTCGAGCGCCGCGTGTCGAACGTCGTCGCGTTGTCCGGCGACGTCCACTGCAACTACGTGGCCGATCTCCGGCGCCGCCCCGACGATCCGCCCGAAGCGACGATCGCCACCGAGTTCTGCGGCACGTCGATCGCGAGCGCGGGCCTGCCGCAGGAGCGCATCGCCGCGGCGCTGCCGCTCAATCCGCACATCCGCTACGCGCGCTCCGACGAGCGCGGCTACGTGGCGCTCGCGGTGTCCGGTGCGCGCGTCGATGCGCGGCTGCGCGTGGTGTCGGACGTGAACGATCCACAGGCCTCGATCCGCACGGCGGCCGCGTATGCGGTCGAGGCGGGCCGGCCCGGGGCGCAGGAGGCGTGAGCCGGCACGAGTCCACGCGCGCGTTCCCGCGCGCGGAAGGACGGCGGACGCAGCGGCACCGGCGCCGCCGCGCAAGGGTTGCGGCCGCGCGCTGCGTCGTCGTCACGGTTTCCTCCGCGGCTTCGATGCGCCTTTCGCCCTGACGAAGGCGGGACGGAGCTCGCGCATCGACCGGTCGAGTTCGTCGCGCAGCCAGTCGCGGAACGCGGCGAGCGGCGGCCATTCGCGCAGGTTCGGCGGATAGCAGAGGTGGTAGGGCTGCGCGTCGGCGTGCACGATCGAGATCGGCGAGAGGCGCACGAGCCGGCCGTCGCGCAGCGCGTCCGCGGCGAGGATCTCGCGCGTGAGGGCGAGGCCGAGGCTCTGTTCGGCGGCCTGCAGCATCAATCCGGCGTCGTTGAACACCGCCACGGAGCGCACCGCGGCCTTGCAGTTCGCCGCGGCGAACCAGTCGCGCCACAGGTCCTCGTCGCCGAGCAGCGGCTCGCGCGCGAGCGCCTCGGGCTGCGCGCCGTCGAGCCGGCGCGCGGCCGACGCGGAGCCGACCACGATGATCGGCGGCTGGTCGAACAGGCGCTCCGATTCGAGGCCCGGCCACGGGCCCACGCCCTGCCTCACCGCGGCATGGAAGCCCTCGCGCACGAGGTCGACCGCGCGAAACGACGTCTCGATCTCCAGCGGCATCGCCGGGAAGCGCTCGCGCCAGCGGCCGATGCGCGGCAGGAGCCACCGCTGCGCGAACGAAGGCAGCACGGTGACGCGCAGCCGCGGCGACTCGCCCTTCGCGGCGGCGAGCGCCGCCTGCACGCTGTCGTCGAGCATCGCGAGCGCGCCCTGGACGCTGCGCAACAGCGCCGCGCCGGCCGGATTGAGCACGACGCGCCGACCGCGCCGCTCGAACAGCTCGAAACCGAGCTGGTCCTCCAGCCCGCGGATCTGCTGGCTCACCGCGCTGTGCGTGAGGTGCAGCCGATCGGCCGCCGCACGCAGGTTCTGCAGTTCCGCGACCGCGCGGAACGCGGTGATCGTGTTCAACGGCAGGCGGGTGGTCGGCATGGCTTCTGGTAAGCGGTTCTGTCCAGAACGGTCAGAACTTCGCGTTTCCCCCGGGCGTACTGGATCAATAGGATGACCAGCGTATCCGAACCCCCGGGAGAACGCCATGCCCCACGTCGATGAATTCTTCGCCCCGGCGACGCTCGCCGCCGCCGGCCTCGTCATCGCGATCGCGCTGCAGCCGGCGCCCGTTCCTGCACTCACCCGAGTGCCGGTCCCGATGGCAGGCGCCCAAGCAGTGCCGGAACTCGCGTCGGTGGTCCGGCTGCCGACGGTCGAGGTGGTCGCGCAGCGTCGCGACGCCCTCGCCGAACGTCCGCGCCCGGAGCGCGCGGTCCGCAAGGCCGCGTGACCGCGTCCGACCTTCGAAGCTATCGCAACAGGAGACCATGATGGCAACATCGATCGCAAGTCCCCGCCTCCCTTCCGGTGGCGCAGGCGCTCCCGCGCGGCTCGCCGCCTTCGTCGCCGCGGTGCGGGCCGGGCTCGAACGCCTCGACGCGTGGCTCGCCGCACGCCGCCGGGCCGCGCAGGATCGCGCCTACCTCGCCGCGATGAGCGAGCGCGAACTCGCCGACATCGGGCTGCCGCGCGCGAGCGTCGAACCCGCCGCGCGAGGTGCGTGGTCGCGCGATCCGTGGGCGCAGTGAACCGCGCATGACCCGGCGGCCGGCGCGGCCGGTTGTGGCACGATCGCGGTGCAGCGGCGTTACCTCCCGGCGCGGGTCGCGGCCCTGGCACGCGGCCGCGCCCGCGCATCCGACCCCATGCCCACGATCGTCCGGACCACCTGCCGTGTCTATCGCGCGCCGATCGCCGACGCGGTCGCCACCTCGTTCGGCGCGATGGCTGATCGCCCGGCGGTGTTCCTGCGGCTCGACGCGAGCGACGGCGCGCACGGCTGGGGCGAAGTGTTCAGCAACTTCCCGCAGGTCGGCGCCGAGCACCGCAAGCGGCTGGTCGACAGCCTGTTCGCGCCGCTCCTCGCCGGAGCGGGCGCCGACGATCCCTCGGCCGTGCGCGCGATGCTCGAACGCCGCACGCGCACGATCGCGATCCAGAGCGGCGAGCCCGGTCCGTTCGCGCAGATCACCGGCGCGGTCGACCAGGCGCTTCATGACATGGCGGCGCGACGCGCCGGCGTCCCGCTGTGGAAGCATCTGGGCGGCGCCTCGCCGCAGGTGCGCGTCTACGCGAGCGGCATCGGCCCCGAGCGCGTCGTCGACCTCGCGCTTGCGCGGCGACGCGACGGCCATCGCGCGTTCAAGCTGAAGGTGGGTTTCGGCCCGGAGCGCGACCGCGCGAACTTCGCGGCGCTGCGCGAGGCGCTCGGCGACGACGCGACGATCATGCTCGACGCGAACCAGGCGTGGTCGCCGGACGACGCGCCCGCGCGCATCGCCGAACTCGCCGCGTTCCGCGCGCACTGGATCGAGGAGCCGATCCTCGCGGAAGAACCGATCGACGCCTGGCGCACCCTCGCGCGCGCGAGCCCGGTCCCGCTCGCGGCCGGCGAGAACCTGCGCGGCGCCGAAGCGTTCCGTGCCGCGATCGACGCGGGCTTCCTCGCGTTCGTGCAGCCCGACGTCGGCAAGTGGGGCGGCATCTCCGGCGGCCTCGAGGTCGCCCGGCACGCGGCCTCGCGCGGCGTCGCGCTGTGCCCGCACTGGCTCGCCGGCGGCATCGGGCTCGCCGCGTCGATGCACCTCACCGCCGCGGCCGGGTCCGCCGGCAGCGTGGTCGAAGTCGACGCGAATCCCAATCCGCTGCGCGAGCGGGTGTTCCCGCTGCAGATTCGCGACGGCATCGCGACGCTCTCGAACGCGCCCGGGCTCGGAATCGAGCCCGACCTCGCGGCGCTCGAGCCCTTCGCCGTCGCGTGACGCGAGCCGGCGCGGGCACGAGGCGCGCCGGACGCGCGACCGGTCAGGCAGTTAGACTTCCGCTTCCCGGCCGCCCGCGCGGCCACGACGCGAGCGGAGGCGTGCCTTGCACTACATGCTGCTGATCCTCGAGCCGCACGGCCAGCGCGCGGAGCGCACCGAAGCGGAGGGCCGCGCCGCCTACGACGCGATGCTGCGCCACGCGGATGCGCTGAAGGCGCGCGGCGTGCTGCGCGCGGCGCAGTCGCTTCGCACCGACACTGAAGGCGTCCGAGTCAACGTGCGCGGTGGCCGGCGCACACTGGTCGACGGCCCGTTCTCCGAATCGAAGGAGATGATCGGCGGCTATTTCCTCGTCGAGTGCGCGTCGCGCGACGAAGCCGTCGAGATCGCCGCCGGCATCCCGGCGGCCGCGTGGGCGACCGTCGAGGTGCGCGAGTTCGGACCGTGCTTCCTGTGACAGGGGCCCGGGTCCGATCCTCCTGCGCGGTCGGCGGGCCGTGACGACCGTTCGCCGGTCCGAGGGGCCGCTGACCGACGGCGAGATCAGCGAGCTCGAGGACCTGCTCGCCGCGCTGCGCGGCGACCGGGACACCTTCGACGTGTCGATGCTCGACGGCTTCCTCGTCGGCGTGCTGCTGCAGCCGGAAGCGGTGATGCCGTCGGCGTGGCTGCCGGTCGTGTTCGACGCGCGCGAGGGCGAGCCGATGATCTCCGGCGATCCCGACCGCGCGCAGCGCGTGGTCGACCTCGTCATGCGCCACCACGACAACCTCGCGGCGCACATCGCCTCGCGCGAGCCGTTCGACCTGATCGTCTTCGAAGCCGCCGACGCCGAGGGCGATGCCGCCGAGCCGGCCGACCCGTTCCTGCCGCTGTGGCCGTGGGCGGCCGGGTTCGCCGACGCGCTCGCCGCGTTCCCGGCGCTCCTCGACCAGTACGGGGACGACGAGGACGTCGACGCCGCGCTGGTCAACGTCACGCGCCACCTTCGCACCCTTCCGGACGACACGAGCGAAGCGGCGTTGCAGCAGACGCGCGAGCGCGAGGAGATCGACCGCGAAGTGCCGCTCGACGACCTCGACGACGCGATCGAGCAGCTCGTGCTCGGCGTCCTGGACATCGCCGACATGACGCGCCCGAATCGCCCGATCGAGCGCGCGCAACCGAAGATCGGCCGCAACGAACCCTGTCCCTGCGGCAGCGGACGCAAGTACAAGCAGTGTCATGGGCGCGGGGGTTCCTGACGCCGCCGATGGGGTCAGACTCGATTGATCCAGATCGCCTTCGGGCTCGGCCGTATCGATCGGATCAATCGAGTCTGACCCCATCGATCGACGACTACCCAGCCGAAGCGCGACGAGGGTGATCGAGAAAGCGACGCGCCCTTGCGATCCAGCGATCGTTCCTGAGCTGGCACTCCCATACGATCATCGAGCGCCAGCCCATGCCTCTCAGTTCCCGCGATTTTCTGCGATCCCTGGCGCGATTCGCGACGGACTTCGCGTTCCAGTAGGCGACATTCGTGGACGGGCGTTGCCTGCCGTGCTTGCAGGAATGCGTGTGCCAGAAGCATCCGTGCACGAATATCGCCGCCTTGCGCCGGGGAAACGCGAGGTCTGGCCGCCCCGGAAGGTTCCCCGGATGGAGCGTGTAACGGTATCCCAAGGCGTGAAGCGCCCGACGGACGGCCGTTTCCGGCGCCGTATCCTTCTGGCGTATCCTCCGCATCAGCGCGCTGCGCTTCTGTCGTTCCGACTCGTGCTTCGACGTCGACATTGGAAAGCCGGGAGATGAACCGCGGTCTGGGTATTCTCGTTAGATCGATGTCCGTACCCACGTCCGGGTTCGCCTACGGGAACGTCTGGCAGTATCACCCGCGCTCGGACAGGCACTCCAAGATCCTCTGCTGGGCCATCCTGTTCGACCTGCTTCGACGGGACAGTCCTATCGCCAGGCACATACGCGCAGGCAAGGCATCGTTCGGGATCAATCATACGATGCGAGATTTCCAGCACGATCGGAAGAAGGATCTCGATTTCGTGGTCTGCCGGCGAGGCCCGGACCGCACCTACCTGACGAGTCGGCGCAATCCGATCACCGGGTTCAGCGACATGGTCGGAGCATACGACATCCATCTGGATGACGACGATCGGTCCGACCTTCGCGCGCTGCCGCGGATTCCGTTGACGGGCGTGCAATCCGCGCTCGTGGCTATGGAGGCCAAGGCCGCCATGACGGAGTTCGCCAAAGCGCGCCCGCGCCTGTACGACGAACTCAATTCATCGCACCTGACGATCCACGGCGACACCGATAGCGCCGTCGCGGCGGCGTTCGTCCTGGTCAACGCATCGACGACGTTCATATCTCCTCTGCGGGCGCCGTTCCACATCGACGCCGCGCGCCCCGCTCCCGTCACGAAGCACAAGCAGCCGCAGGCCGCTGTCAGTGTGATCGAGAAGATCGAGCAGCTACCGCGCCGCGCCCAGCCCGGAGTGCCGGGTTTCGACGCTGTCGGCCTTGCGACGATCGCATGCGCCAACGACGGGACGCCGGTACGGCTGATCTCGGGTGCGCCGTCGCCCCAGATCGGCGACGCCTTCCACTACGATTCGTTCATCGAACGAATCGAGACGATCTACGCTGCCAGATTCTCCGGCATCTGATCGAGCATGCGATCGCGGTGCGTTCGCACCGCGTCGAGGAATCCGGGCTCGAATCGCAAGCGCGTGCGCGAATCCGTCGCGCGGGCGTAGAAGCCTGCGGTCGCCTTCGCGCTGAGCGGCTTCGCGGGCCTCTCCAGAAACGTCGCCAGGCGAGGGCCACGAGTCCCGACCGGGTCGGAACTGATCTGCACCGACCATCGACCGATGCCCGGCCCGCCGAGGGCGGCGCGAGGCAGCTTTCCGGCCGCAGGGAAGTCACTCACGTCGACCGCCTCGAATTCGCCCGGCCCGCTCAGGCGGTGACCGATCCACTCGGCGACCGGCACGCTGACCGCGCTGCCGATCAGGCTCCACCGCGCGGAAGCGCGCTCGACCGCCTCCGCCGGCGCGGTCCACCCACGCTCGAAGCCCTGCATCGCCTCGGCGTCGCGAATGCTGGGCGTGACGACGCTGAGGTCCGGCAGGAGAACCGCCGGTGGCGACGCGATTCCGATCGTGCTTCCGTTTTTCAGCGTCGGCACCGCGTCCACTGCCCAGCCGAGGCCGCCGCGCCCTTCCGTCCAGTAAAACCCGTGGGCGAGCGACCCGATGGCCGAAGAAGGGCGGTCTAGCGGCGCGTCGTCGACAAGCAGCACGTCCTCCGGCCGCAGATCCAACGACGCAACGAGGAACACCCGCTCGCGACGCTGCGGCAGGCCGAACGAGAACGAATCGACTACGCGATATGCCCAGCTGTAGCCCAAGTCCTCCAGGTTGTCGACGATGGCGCGCATGGCTGCGCCGCCGTGCAACTGCAGCATGAAGGGTACGTTCTCGATGAGCAACGTCGGGCGGATCCTCCTGTTGCGGAGAACTTCGAACACCGTGCGGATGAGTCCGGACTGTTCACCGCCGAGGCCGCTGGTTCTGCCAGCCTGACTCAAATCCTGGCAAGGAAAGCCGGCACAAATCAGATCGACGCCGCGCGGGATCGGGCCGAGCGCCCGAACGTCCGCATCGATTCGAATTCCCGGGAAAGACCGCTCGAGTACCGCCTGCGCACCCGGCCGGATCTCGCACAGGAGGCTCGTCCGATGGCCGGCCCGGTGCAGGCCGAGCTCGAACCCTCCTATGCCGGCGAATAATCCTGCCACTTCCATGTTCAACGCTTTCTGAATGCTCTATCGGATACGAGGGCGCATGGACTCACGCGGATTGCCCTCGATTTCAGCTGCCGAAAGAATACCTCGTTTGAGGGACGGCACCAGCTACTACTGCCACCCCCGGGCCGGTCGCGGCCATCGTCGATTCGATCGATTGGATAGTTCTAGTATATACTTTGTATATCCTATGCTGAGCGATGCCCAAATGACCAGAATCTCCGCTTGGGGCAACAGCCATGGCGTCCGCCTGCCGCGCGACGTGCTCGAGGAGGCCGGCATTCCCCCGAATGCCGACGTGACTATCCGCGCGGAATCGGGCCGGATCCTGATCGAGCCCGTCAAGCGCAAGCCGACGCTCGACGAGCTCCTCGCCCGTATCGAGCCGGGCGCAGCGACCCGGGAAGTCGACTTCGGTCCGCCGATCGGGCGCGAGGTGCTGTGAGCGGCAAGTCGCGCACTGGCAGGCCGCCGCAGCCGGGGAGGCGACCGCCTCGCTGGGCGCCGGAGCGCGGCGACATGATCTGGATCGACCATTCGCCGCATTCCGGCCGCGAAATGGCCGGCTCGCACCCGTTTCTCGTGCTCTCGCCGCGGGCCTTCAACGAGAAGACCGGCCTCGTCATCGGATGCGCGATGACCAGCAGGCAGGCGCACAACCCGTTCGCGGTGCCCAATCCCCGGGATCCGGAGCAGGCGAGCTACATCCTCGCGGATCAGCCGAAGTCGTTCGACTGGCGCCGGAGAAACGCGCGGAAGCATCCGTGGCGGAACGTCGCGCCCGAGCTGCTCACGGAGGTCTGCGACAGGCTGGAGGCGATCGTGCAACTCTGTCGGTAGCGCGGGGCTCTCGCCCAATGGCTCGCCAATGGGGTCAGACTCGAATGATCCAGATCGCCTTCGGGTCCGGCCGTATCGATCGGATCAATCGAGTCTGACCCCATTGATACGAGACTCGGGCTTTCGGCCACTGGCCCCGGGTTGATCGCTCGGCGCTACATGCTCCTCCGGTACTGCCCCCCCACCTCGAACAACGCACTCGTGATCTGACCCAGCGAACACACCCTCACGGCATTCATCAGCTCCGCGAAGACATTTCCGTTCTCGATCACGGTCTTCTTGAGCCGTGCGAGCGTCGCCGGCGCCTCGTTGGCGTGCCGGCGATGGAAGTCCGCCAGCCGCTTCAACTGGGACTCCTTCTCCTCGGTCGTCGAGCGTGCGAG